>JAIDEM010000035.1 GCA_029054825.1 Prevotella sp.
ACATGCATCCCAATCCACTTCAAAAATTTTAGTTCTCCAATATACCACACGTAAATTCGCTGGTAAGCATAAATGATTTTTGCAAAATTAACAATAGCACTTCTGTTTTCTCTGAAAAATTTATTAACTTTGTAGGCAAAACATAAAAATAAAACAAACATAATGGCTACAGTAGACGACAAGAAAGTTATCTTCTCAATGGTGGGTGTCAATAAAATCATCCAGCAAAACCAAAAGCAAGTTCTCAAAAACATATACCTGTCCTTCTTTTACGGTGCCAAGATCGGTATCGTAGGTCTCAACGGTGCGGGAAAATCCACGCTCATGAAAATCATCGCCGGCATCGAACAGCCGACATCCGGCGATGTCGTGTGGAGCCCCGGATATTCGGTAGGCTATCTGCCGCAGGACCCTCCGCTCAATGAAGAAAAGACGGTGAAGGAGAATGTACAGGAAGGTGTACAACATGTCTATGACGCACTGAAGGAGTATGACGACATAAACGTGAAATTCGGACTGGAAGAATACTATTCAGACCCTGACAAGATGGACAAGCTCATGGCACGGCAGGCTGAGGTGCAGGACATCATAGACAGTACCGATGCATGGAATATGGACTCACGCATAGAGAGAGCCATGGACGCCCTGCGCTGTCCTCCTGGCGACTGGGCTGTAGACAAACTGTCGGGAGGCGAGCGCCGACGTGTCGCTCTCTGCAAACTTCTCCTGCAGAAGCCTGATGTCCTCCTCCTCGACGAGCCGACAAACCACCTCGATGCCGAGTCTATAGACTGGCTCGAGCAGCACCTCCAGCAGTATGAGGGCACAGTGATTGCCGTTACCCACGACAGATATTTCCTTGACGACGTGTCGGAATGGATACTTGAACTGGATCGCGGCGAAGGTATTCCATGGAAGGGAAACTACTCTTCATGGCTTGACCAGAAGACATCACGTATGGCCCAGGAGGAGAAAAGCGCATCAAAACGCAGGAAAGCCCTTGAGCGTGAGTTGGAGTGGATACGCATGGCTCCTAAGGCGCGACAGGCAAAGGGCAAGGCGCGACTCAACAGTTACGACGCCATGCTCAACCAAGAGCAGAAGGAGCGTGAGGAGAAACTTGAGATTTTCATCCCCAACGGTCCACGTCTCGGCAACAAGGTCATCAATGCCGAGCATGTCGCAAAGGCTTTCGGAGAGAAGAAACTGTTCACAGACCTCAACTTCATGTTGCCGCCTAACGGAATAGTAGGTGTCATCGGCCCTAACGGAGCAGGAAAGACAACCCTCTTCCGCCTTATCATGGGACTTGACAAGGCTGACGCCGGAACATTTGAGGTAGGCGATACCGTCAAGCTGGCGTATGTTGACCAGCAGCACAAGGATATTGACCCGAACAAGACCGTATATGATGTAGTGTCAGGAGGTACGGAGTCTTTCCGCATGGGAGGCAAGGACATCAACGCGCGTGCATACCTCAGCAGATTCAATTTCTCAGGAAACGACCAAGGCAAACTATGCGGTGTGCTGTCAGGAGGTGAGAGAAACCGTCTGCAGCTCGCGCTCGCACTGAAACAGGAAGGTAATGTACTGTTGCTTGACGAGCCGACCAACGACATCGACGTAAATACTCTCCGCGCACTGGAGGAAGGTCTGGAGTCATTCGCAGGATGTGCTGTCGTCATCTCACACGACCGCTGGTTCCTCGACCGTATATGCACCCACATCCTCGCTTTTGAAGGAGACGGCAACGTGTTCTTCTTCGAAGGAAGCTATTCTGACTACGAGATAAACAAGGCACAGCGTCTCGGCACTGACGAAGTGAAACGTCCACGCTACCGCAAACTGATGGAAGAATAAATTCATGTCATGCCATTCCTCACACAACTGTTGACGTGTGAGGAATGGCATGATAGCTTGCAAAACCATCTTTCATCATATAAAGACTGATAAACCCAACTAAAGAAACATACCGTAATTTACAAAATCTATAAAAACTATTCACATGAAAAGCATTTCATTAGACATCACGAAGGCGCAGCAGTTCTTGCCTGCCGGCGCTATCATGGCACTCAAGGAACAGACTGTCGCTGCACGTAAAGGACTCGAAGAGGGTACCGTACCGGGAAACGACTTCCTCGGATGGCTTCATCTGCCATCATCCATCACCCCTGAGTTCCTTGCCGAGGTAAAGGCTGTGGCACAGGACCTGCGTTCCAAGGCCGAGGTGATTGTCATAGCTGGCATCGGAGGCTCTTATCTTGGCGCAAAATGCGTTATAGAAGGTCTCTCAAACTCTTTCCAGTGGCTTGTAAAAGACGCGTCAGCTCCTGCTGTGGTCTTTGCCGGAAACAATATCGGTGAGGATTATCTCTATGAATTGACACAGTATCTGGAGGGCAAGACATTTGCCATCATCAATATCTCAAAGTCCGGTACGACAACAGAGACAGCTCTTACTTTCCGCCTGCTCAAGACACAGCTTGAGAAGCAGGTTGGCAAGGAAAAGGCAAAAGACCTCATTGTTGCAGTGACAGATGCGAAGAAGGGTGCTGCACGTACATGCGCAGACAAGGAGGGCTACCGCTCATTCATCATCCCTGACAATGTCGGCGGACGATTCTCTGTACTTACTCCTGTAGGTCTTCTCCCTATCGCATGTGCCGGAATAGACATCGAACAGCTTGTCGCAGGTGCACAGGCTATGGAGAAACAGTGTGCCGTTGATGTTCCTTTCGAGGAGAATCCGGCAGCTGTCTATGCAGCAACACGTAACGCCCTGTATCAGAACGGCAAGAAGATAGAGATTCTTATCAACTACCAGCCAAAGCTCCATTTCTATGCTGAATGGTGGAAGCAGCTTTTCGGCGAGTCTGAGGGTAAGGACAAGAAGGGTATATTCCCTGCTTCCTGCGACTTCACTACAGACCTTCACTCCATGGGCCAGTGGATTCAGGACGGCGAGCGCACCATCTTCGAGACATGCATCTCTGTAGAGAATCCTGACCATAAATTGCTGTTCCCTTCTGACGAGGAGAACCTCGACGGCCTTAACTTCCTTGCAGGCAAGCGCATAGACGAGGTGAACAAGAACGCAGAGCTCGGCACACGTCTCGCACACGTTGACGGCGGTGTTCCTAATATCCTGATTTCCATTGAGAAACTTGATGCTTATAACTACGGCCAGCTCATCTATTTCTTCGAGATAGCATGTGGCATGTCTGGTCAGCTCCTCGGCGTCAATGCCTTCAACCAGCCTGGTGTAGAGGCTTACAAGAAGAATATGTTTGCACTTCTCGAGAAGCCTGGATATGAAGAGGAGACAAAGGCTATCCGTGCAAAGCTTGCTGCAGAATAATATCCACAGGAAGCAAACCACATAAAAAGTCGGCAGAGATAGGGCGTCGCCCCTACTCTGCCGACTTTTATTATAGTCTTATGTCTGTAATCCGTTACTTATTTATGGTTAGCCCATGTCGTATTCAAGGATAGAACTTAGTGTATTTTACAGATAGCATTTACTCATTCGTAAACGTCAGCCCTTCTCCTGAAGCGTCAACATTTATCGGATGTGCGGTAACCACCGTTCCGCTCAGCAACTGACGCGACAGTTCGTTGAGCAACAGGTGCTGAATAGCACGCTTCACAGGGCGTGCTCCGAAGTCCGGATCATAGCCCTCACGTGCAAGAATATCCATCGCGGAATCACTGACATTGAGCGTGAATCCCTGCTCGGCAAGCATGCCGATAACCTTGTTTACCTGTATGCGTACCACTTCCTTTATCTCCTTTTCAGAAAGCCTGTGGAAGTCGATGATTTCATCAATACGGTTGAGGAACTCGGGTCTCATTATCTGATGAAGCATCTCACGCTTGGCATTTGATGTCATTATTATGATGGTGTTCTTGAAGTTCACCGTACGCCCCTTATTGTCCGTCAGCCTGCCGTCGTCAAGTACCTGAAGGAGAATGTTGAACACGTCTGGATGAGCCTTCTCTATCTCGTCAAAGAGCACTACGCTGTAAGGCTTCCTGCGGACAGCCTCCGTGAGCTGGCCGCCTTCGTCATAGCCGACATATCCCGGAGGTGCACCTATAAGTCTTGACACGCTGTATTTCTCCTGATATTCAGACATGTCTATACGTGTCATCATCGTCTCGTCATTGAAGAGATAGTCGGCGAGAGCCTTTGCCAATTCTGTCTTTCCGACACCTGTAGTGCCAAGGAAGATGAAACTGGCAATAGGACGCTTCGGATCCTGCAGCCCGGCACGGGAACGGCGGACAGCATCAGAGACGGCCGTGATGGCCTCGTCCTGTCCTATGACACGTTTGTGAAGCTCATCTTCAAGATGCAGCAACTTGTCCTTCTCGCTCTGCATCATCTTGCTGACAGGTATGCCAGTCCAGCGGGCAACGACCTCTGCAATATCGTCTGCCGTAACCTCCTCACGCACAAGTGCGGAAGAGTCTCCCGGCTGTCCGTCACGCTTGGAAAGCAGTTCTTCCTGCGCCTTCTTTAGCTCTGCCTCAAGACCTTGCATCTGGCCGTACCGTATCTCTGCCACACGGCCATAGTTGCCTTCACGCTCAGCTCTGTCTGCCTCAAATCTCAGACGCTCGATAAGTTCCTTTTTCTGCTGGATATTGTTGATAAGGAGACGCTCTCCCTCCCAGCGGTCGCGGAATTACTTTTCCTGTTTGCGAAGAGAGTCGATGTCATTGTCAAG
>JAIDEM010000036.1 GCA_029054825.1 Prevotella sp.
AGGTTAAGGGTTATGGGTTTTAGGTGTTTTATTCTGTGAGAGTATTGCGTACAGTGTAGGGACGTACCGTGGTGCGTCCTCAGACGGCGTGAAACGCCGATTACGCTTTATTGCAGTTCTTGTCTGCCAATTCGCCCAAACTACCGCTCGGCGTTTCACGCCGCTTTCGGACGTACCACGGTACGTCCCTACACTTGTGGTGAGATGCTGTGTGCGGTTTTACGGTGCTTCGATAAGATTATAGCCGATATAGCTGTGATGGAAGCTATATCGGCTATTTCTGTCATTATGGCTATATCGCCTATCTCCTTTATCTCTTAGAAGAACTTCACATCCTCACCGTTGATGTCGGAGAGAAGGAGATTGGCGAGGCGTGATGTACCGAGACGGAACCACTTGTTTGTCAGCCATTTGTCTCCAAGCACCTCCTTCACAATAGTGTAGTATGTCACGGCGTCGCTGACGGTATTTATGCCGCCGGCAGGCTTGAAACCTATCTGTATGCCGGTCTCGTCGTAATACTCCTTTATCGCCTGGCACATGATGTATGCCGCCTCTGGAGTGGCGCTGACCTTCTCCTTGCCTGTGGAGGTCTTGATATAGTCTGCTCCGGCATACATGGAGAGGATGGATGCTGTCTTGATGTCCTTCGCGCCGCGGAGGTCGCCGGTCTCGAGGATTACCTTCATGGCTGCGTCGCCGCAGACCTCCTTCAGTTCGGCGATGTCCTCGACAACTCCTTCATAGTCGCCTTCAAGGAATTTTCCTACAGGCATTACGATGTCTATCTCCGTCGCGCCGTCGGCGATGGCGAGCGATGTCTCGGCTATCTTCACCTCCATGCGGGCCTGTGAGGATGGGAAGGAGCCGGAGACGCAGGCTATCTCCACGCCAGGGACGCGGAGGGCTTCCTTGACGGCCTCGGCGAAGCAGGGGTAGACGCAGATGGTGGCTACGTGGGGTAGGTCAGGATATTCGGCGTCAAACTGGTTCACCTTGTCCGTGAACTCCATGACGGAGCGGTCGGAGTCTGTGGTCTTGAGGGTGGTGAGTTCGATGCTTCCCATGAGGAATCTTTTTACTTCAGGAGTCATGTTCTCTTCGAGATGAGCGTCGAGGAGAGCCTTGACTTCTGCTGCTACCTGTGTGTCGTCGTACTCGAGATTGTACTTGCTGAGTGCGTCTTTGATCTTGTTGAGTTCCATGGTTTTTAGTTGTTTAGTTGTTGCAAAGATATGTATATTATTTGATTTGTGCAAATATTTGTCTTGGTTTTTATGGAGGTGATGGGCTGGGGTAGGCTGGATGACCGTTATGGATATCATGGCCGCTATAGCCGGAATGGAGGCTGTAGGGCTTTCCGGCCATAAAAACCGCTCTACCGTTCAACCGCCTGACCGTACTCTCACTCCCTGTTGTGCGAATCGATGACAATCGTCACGGGTCCGTCGTTTACGAGCTCTACTTTCATGTCTGCACCGAAGACGCCTTTCTTCACGTCCTTGCCTGTTGCGGAGGACATCTTGCTGCAAAACTCCTCGTAGAGTGGCTGTGAGATGTTGCCTTTCGCGGCTCTGAGCCATGACGGTCGGTTGCCTTTCTTTGTGCTGGCGAAGAGCGTGAACTGGCTGATGACGAGACATTCGCCGTCGATGTCTTTCAGCGAGAGGTTCATAATTCCGTTCTCGTCGTCGAAAATCCTCATCTGCGAGGCTTTGCCTACGAGCCAGTCGATATCGGCTGAGAGGTCCGTTTCCTCGATTCCTACGAGTATCAGCAGTCCTTTTCCTGTCTCTTCGTGGTGTGTGATATGGTCTTTCTGGTATTCGAAGCCCTCCTCGTAGACTGTCACGGAGGAGCGGCTTACTCTTTGGATTACAAGGCGCATGGTGGTTGTTTTGTTGTTTTGTTGGTGGTTGTTTTGTTGATAGCCAGGATAGCCGATATGGCATTATAGACTCTATGGGCTCTGTTTCCGGCTATAGTTTCTATTCATTCCATCAAGTCCAGGTTTCTTTGAGAATCTTTGCCTTTGCAGGTCCTATGATATTGGCAATACTCTGATAATCAGCCTCTTTAATCCTCTTTACAGACTTGAAGGCCTTGAGGAGGGCGGCGGCAGTCTTCGGTCCGATACCCTTGATATTGTCAAGTTCGCTGGCGAGGGCGGTCTTCGAGCGCTTGTCGCGGTGGAATGTTATGGCGAAGCGGTGCACCTCATCCTGCAGACGTGTGAGCACATGAAACAGTTCGCTGTCTGTCTTCAGCTGTACGGTGACAGGCCTCTGATGGACATCCCCTCCCGTGTCGTGGAGGAAGAGGAGCTCATTCGTGCGGTGCTTGTCGTCCTTGGCAAGGCCGGCGATAGGGATATCGAGCTGCAGCTCGCCCCATACCACCTCCGCCACGCAGTGCATCTGTCCTATGCCGCCGTCGCAGACGATGAGGTCGGGAAGGGTGGCGGTGATGGCTGTCTCCGCACCCTTTGCCTGCTGTAGCGAGACGCGCCCCGAGATGCCGAGGACAGACCTAAGTTCGTCTGCCGTCTTGCCGTATCTGCGGCGCACCGTCTCCTGCATGGAAGCATAGTCGTCAGGTCCCTCCACGGTCTTGATGTTATACTTCCTGTAGTCCTTCTTCGAGGGCTTCATCTTCTTGAAGACGACACAGCTCGACACGGCGTCGGAGCCCGAGATGTTTGAGTTGTCGAAAGCCTCTATGCGCATAGGCAGAGAGGGCAGTCCAAGCTTGTCGCGGAGCTCCTGCATGAGGCGTGTGGCGTGCTGCTCTGGATTGAGCTTCTCCGACTGTTTCAGCTTGTCGAGCTTATACTGCCGGCAGTTCATCCTCGACAGTTCGAGGAGATGGGCCTTGTCGCCTCTCTGCGGCACGAAGAATTCTGCCCCAGGGATGTTCCATTCCAGCGGCTTCTCAACGATAATCTCTTTCGCCGACGACTGGAAACGCTCGCGTATCTCAGGTATGGCGTCTACAAGGATTTCCTCTGCCGTCTCGCTGAGCCTGCGCTTGTATTCGAAGGTGAAGCTCTGGTTTATCTGGCCGTTTTTCACGTGTATGTAGTTGACGTATGCATTGCCGCCGTTCTCCTCGGGGAGGCATGTGAAGACGTCGACATCGGTTATCGTATGGCTAACTACCTCGCTCTTGGCGCAGAACTGCTCCACGAGGAAATACTTCTCCTTCAGCACTTGCGCATCCTCAAACCGCAGCTCCTCGGCGGCACGCTGCATATCGTCCCATATCATGCGCAGGAGCTGTCGCGTATTGCCTTTCAGTATCTCGCGCGCTGCCTGCATATTGGCCTGATAGTCCTCAATAGACTGCTTTCCTATGCAGCATCCGCCGCAGTTCTTTATATGGTATTCGAGGCAGGGCTTGTACTTTCCGCGCTCTATCTCCTCGGGACGGATATTGCCGCGGCAGGTGCGCGGATGGTAGAGCTTCTTGATGAAATCGAGCACGGCGTGCATGGAGCCGATGTGGGCGTAAGGGCCGAAGTATGTGCCGGCGTTCCTGTTTATCTGTCTTGTGGGGAATATCCGCGGGAAATATTCGTTTGTGATGCAGATGGAAGGGTAGGTCTTGCCGTCTTTCAGGAGTATGTTGTAGCGAGGACTGTACTTCTTTATTAGGGCGTTCTCGAGCAGCAGTGCATCCTCCTCAGTGTTCACCACGGTATACGTGATGTCCATGATTTTCGAGACAAGCACCTTGGTCTTGAATCTGTCCACCTCCTTATGGAAATATGAAGAGACACGGCGCTTGAGGTTCTTTGCCTTGCCTACATAGATTATCGTGCCGTCAGCGTCGTAATACTGATAGCTGCCGGGTTTTTCCGGCATATTGAGCACTATGTTTTTCAAGCGTGCAAGACGCGCCTCATTGTCTTCTTTCATAAGGAGTTTTTATATGTTCCACGTGAAACAGTTTTGTGGGGTATACGGTTGTGTAGGGTTGTGCGGTTTTTGCGGTTGTACGGTTTTGGGGTCGCTTCGCTTTTAGGTTTTGGGTTGTTGTAGGTGTTTT
>JAIDEM010000037.1 GCA_029054825.1 Prevotella sp.
TATATATGTGCTGGTGGTCTGTTCCTCCGTTCAATTCCTTGATGTTGCGATTCATCTCGTCAATGCCATCCGGAGATAATGCAAGACCTGCATCACCGCCATAGTTGGCAAGATGGCGCAACATGATTTTCTGAATGCCGGTGTCTGTAATTTCGTTTTTTATTTTCTTTTCATTGAATGAAGTGTCGATATTCTTCCTTGTGGCAAAGAACCTGTCGGAAGTTTCTTTGGTGAAATAATACATCTCGATCTTCTTTATGTCAATGTCACTCCATATATCCTTGTTTTCTGCGAAATATGCCTTCACTTGCTTTTCTGAGTAGCCAAGTTTTACCATTGCCCTGATTTTCTCCTTTAATTCAGAATCGAGAATACGCTCAGGTCTTTTCATAGCTTCTTTCAATGAGAATTTCTTCACACGTCTCAGGTTTACTTCACCAAACACAGTGTCTTTATGCATAGACTTTCTTATTGCCCAGCTATCGCCTTTCGTTTGTTTTACCATTCTTTTCTTGCCATCTATAAAACGTAAGGAGTGATTACTCGTTTTGACAATAACCCGTAGATTCTGCTTAAAACTCACAATGATATCATTTAGTGCTTTTTCTACGTCTGATGCAAAGGAAGGCCAAGGCATTTTGAACTCCTTCGCCACAGAGATTGTTTTCATTTCTCCACCACGCTTTACAGTTACCTCCTCGTATCTGCGAAGCTTTCGTGACAGCTGATAGCGGTTCTGGTTGCTTTTGGGTGATGCAGCCTCATTGCTCAAGAGATTTACGTGGTCGCGCGTAGTACATGCAATCACTATAGCGTCCATGGCATGATGGCGATGGTCGATACGTTTTTTGTTGAAACCTTTCTGAAGCTCTAATGGCATCTCGGGGATTAGATGTCCAGACTGGCTGATTGAGGTGAACTTGTTTGTTCCCGTCAGTTCATTCATGCGTTCGAAACGTGGCAGGATGATGTGATTCCACACATCGTTTATGCCCCATTCCTTCTTCAAACGGTCTGTGACGCTACCTGTACAGACGACAACATTCTTGGATGTAGCTTCCTGCTCACCCTCTTCTCTCACAATCTTGGACAGCAAGCCTTTTATGAGTTTGCTGATATATCGGCTGTCATTCAATTGCCGCTCTATGAATTCTTCCGGTATATCGTCCATCAATAGTTTCTTCATCTTAGTGCGGTTGTTCTTATACATTTTTTCAATGTTCGCACAATAGCTATCCGCTTCTAAGATTTGCACATTCCGTCCACCGCCGAGGTCAACGATCTCTCCATGGTGTCTTTGAATAAACTCATATCCAAGGTTGTTGTCCTTCAGTTTATTAACAGCTGACTCGCATATAACCTTATTAGACAAGGAGTCATCGAAGTATCTTGACTGTGGTATTACATGTTCTATTTCATAGTCTGTGGTAAATAAACGTGCGAGCGGTATCGTCTGTCCTGTATAAGGCGATACATAGTGCTGCTCCAGCCATAGTTTGTATCTCAGCACTTCAGAGCGTGAAGGACGTTTGCTTACTTCGCCCTGTGCAAATTTCCGAATGATGTCACTTATGTCGTCTTCAAGCTCGTCTACACTGTTAATGGCCGTATCTTCGTATATACGCAATAACTCTTGCTGACTCGGAGAGTAGGGACGTACATTTTCTATACCAAATTCCGGATTGAGAAACTCCGTCAATAGTGCTTTGATGCGTAGATTCGCATTTTCATTTTCTATAGCCCGCTCTGTCATTTTCTTACGTTTGTCAGCTGGATTCTTAATCTCGCGCCCCATCTCGACGTGTATCTCGTCAATATGTCCATGTGTTTTCCAGATGTCGCTTACCACACGTAAGGTTTCCGTTACAACCTGTTCTACAACAGGATTCCTAAGTGAATGCTGCTTGAAAGTCTTAAGATAAGCGTCTATATCCTCAGGCTTTTCCCAGCGGTCTGTATCTTGAGCCTCGCTATGCCTATTGTACACCACATAACATGCTAACCATAGTGGCAACCCACGGAAACTGTTTATGTCATTTAGGGCTATTGTCTTTTCTCTTACTCTCTTGCTGATAGACTCATCTACTTCACCGTCTATCATTTTGTTTATCCGGTCAAGTGTCGAAGCATCAATATTTGCTATATTCCAATATTTACCCATACGCATGACGGATAGAAGTTTCTTGATAGCTTTAGCCGAGTAGGCCCCATAGTCAGAGCTAAATGGAGGGAATTTGACCATCACGTCTGCAAATGAACTGTCTATGGAATGACATTTGGCAAACTTTACAAGTGCCTTGCGAAGTTCGTTCCTGTCGCTCACACTGTAAAGAATATGCCATAGAGACTCCTCTGTCTCGTTAGTGAGAAAGTTAGAGTCAATGCCTGATTTCGCTAACCTTAACAGGATTTCACCTCGTGTCTCATTGCATGGATACTGTTTGTCTTCAACATAATTCCACCTGTAAGGAATCTCGGTACTCTTTCCTCTTGCCTTTTTTATTCTGAAATATTTCTCAAACAGAGTCTTCTGAGTAATGCTGGACAAGTCATTCAGATACTCAAAAAGTGCAACGCGGGAGTCCTCGTCAGGCAGGAATTGAGATGTGACATCCTCATCATTGAGCCGTCTACCGTTTTCGTCATTCCTATGCTCAAAGATTCTGATGTTGGCAACAAACTGCCAAAGTCTGAATTCCTGAAAGAGAGGATGAGACTTCGCTATGCACTTAACGTGCTTCTCTACCTGTTTTCCGTCCTTGTCTATATAGAGATGGCTTTCATACGGACATTCGTCTATCAGCGACTTCTTGCTCTTTAATGGCCGTTGGTAGAATAGAATGTTATCCACAAACAGATATGTAAAATCATGCCCGGAGACAGAACTGCGATATGCCTCATTCTGTTGATACAATTCCTTGATACACTCCCTGTACAGTTCGTTGTCCTGCAGCTGTGGGATAAACCGTTTCTGACTGTCAAGTATAGCCTTCAATTCGTTTTTGTAGAAGTCCCGCTCTATGGTTCGCACCAGCTTTCCTCTGATTTTTTGCTTGGGATTATCAAGCAAGGCTTTGAAGATATATTCGCCTACTGTCAATTGTGAATTACTTATGTCAGCCTGAGTCTTGATTTTTACAAGTCCCCAGTCATTATCTGGCAGCATTATTAAAGAGCGTCTTATGTTCCCTTCTTTGTCGCGCTTTGGTGTGCCGTCTTCGTTCAGCTGTGTAGTGATTATAAACTCCTTAACCTTGCCAATCCAGTCTGGAGTTTCCTTTGCTGTACGACGGTATATCATACCGTTCTCCAAATGGATGTCAAACCAAGTGTCTTTGCCCCTTTTCTCATGGGTGTCAACCACATCTATAACTTTAAGAGCATAGTATTCCTTCTCTTCCAACTTATCTTCTTCTTGTTCCTCACCACGTGTTTGGTAATATCCTCGCTTCTGATTGAAGTTGAGCAATATCCATGCGAGCTCCGTTCCTGAGATAGCTTCCACAAGTGCTTTCTTACGGAGATAGTATATAGTCCAGTCGTATGGCACCTTCATCCCCAGCCTCATAAGCTCAGGATGAATTTTCCAGAATTCCCGTAACATTTCCTCGTATGACTTCTTGAATAGGAACACAGGATGCCCTTCTTCGTCAGTGAACCATGGCAACTTACATTCAACACCATCCTTGAATTTACCATAGCGTGTCAAGCTGTCAGCATAATGCTTGGGCAGGAATCCCATAAGTGACAGCACTCTATGCAACCGCTCGCGGCGCAAAAGACATCGCTCACGAAGTCGCCTTACTCCGCGAAAGTTTGTCCTGTCTTTAGTTTGTGATACGGTGTTCCCTTTTGCGAAATTACTCTGCATAGCTGCATCCATAGGGATGATTCGACTTCCTGCATCAACGATACCGTCAAAATGATAAGACTCATCGTTTTCCTTTGTCTCGTTTACTACAGCCCAGCCGATACTGTTAGTACCAAGATCCAGACCCAATATCTGTTTTTTGTCCATAATTAGGCTATTTATAAAAGCTCGTTAGTATATTTTGATACAAAAATATAAAAAAAGCATCAAAAAATAGTTCTTTTCAAGAAAAAGTTGTATATTTGCAACGAATTTTTAGCAAATCACAATAAGGATTATTCCGTTGTGAACACATTAGGTTGGCCCATCGTCCTTTAACGGTGGGCTTTTTTATTTAATGGCTAAAGCTGACAGAAACGGCTCACCCAACAAAC
>JAIDEM010000038.1 GCA_029054825.1 Prevotella sp.
CATTAAAATATAATATAAAAGAGCCTGAAGCCATGGCCCGGCTATGGAGCGACCGCCATAAAGGCATTGGCAGTGACGGCCTCGTACTCATAGGAGCATGTTCTACTCCCGAAGCAGACTTTACGATGCGTATCTTCAACGCAGACGGTTCGGAAGCCATGATGTGTGGCAATGCCAGCCGTTGTGTAGGCAAATATCTTTACGAAAAGAAACTCACAACACAAACACAAATTCGTCTGCTCACACTTTCTGGAGTCAAAGTGCTGGATCTGCACTTGACTTCGGAAGGTGGGGTGGATTCGGTAACAGTAGACATGGGGGAACCTGTATTTGAGAACGCCTGCCAGTTTGCTCCTGACAACGGTCTGCTGCCCGAAGGAATCTTTGTATCAATGGGAAATCCGCATTATGTAATCTTCGCCGACAATGCCGATACGGTGGATGTTGCCACAGAGGGGGCACTCTTGGAATACCACGCAGCCTTTCCTGAACGCTGCAATATAGAGTTTGCCACAATACGCAGGAACGGGATACGTGTGCGTGTCTGGGAGCGTGGCAGCGGCATAACGATGGCCTGCGGTACAGGAGCGTGTGCGACGGCTGTCGCCGCAGCAAAGTCAGGACGCAGCGGACGGACAAGCCGTATCATCATGGACGGAGGAATGCTTGACATAGAGTGGCGGGAAACTGACAACCATGTGTACATGACAGGTCCTGCAGAATTTGCATTTGAAGGAGACATTGAATTACCATATAGCAAAATATAAAAGCAATGACATATATTAATGAAGATTTTCTGAAACTGCCCGGTGCGTATCTATTCTCTGAGATTGCACAGAAAGTGACGTCCTTCAAGGCCCATAACCCAGAAGCTGATGTTATAAGTCTCGGCATCGGCGATGTGACACAACCTTTGATTCCTGCCGTCACGGAGGCGTTGCACAAGGCTGCCGACGAGATGGCACATGCCGAGACATTCAGAGGCTACGGCCCTGAGAGAGGCTACGGATTCCTGAGGAAAGCTATTGTGGAGAATGATTTCCTTTCCCGAGGCATAGAGATAAGTGAGGACGAGGTATTCGTGAACGATGGTGCAAAGAGCGATACAGGCAATTTCCAGGAACTGATGGGAAAAGATGTGCGTATTGCCGTGACAGACCCCATCTATCCTGTTTATATCGACTCTAATGTGATGGGAGGCAGGACAGGAGAACTTGGTACAGACGGGTATTGGTCAAACGTGGTATATATGCCGTGCTGTGCCGAGAACGGATTCGTGCCGGCATTGCCACAGGAGGATGTGGATGTCATATATCTATGCTATCCTAACAATCCGACAGGCACTACTCTCTCAAGAGAAGAACTGCAACGATGGGTAGACTATGCTCTGGAGCACGATGCGCTCATATTCTACGATGCTGCATACGAGGCTTATATACAAGACGACAATATCCCTCACAGCATCTATGAGATAGAAGGGGCACGCCGTGTCGCTGTGGAGTTCCACAGCTTTTCAAAGACAGCCGGCTTTACAGGCATACGTTGTGGATACACAATAGTGCCGCATGATGTTACAGCATCTACAAAGGACGGCCAGCGCATCGCACTGAATCCTGTATGGAACCGCAGACAGTCGACAAAGTTCAACGGCACGAGTTATCTCAGCCAGCGGGCTGCCGAGGCGATATATACACCGGCAGGGAAGCAGCAAACCAAGCAAGCCATAGACTACTACATGCAGAATGCGAAGCTGATGCGTGAGACATTGACCGACATGGGACTTGAAATATATGGCGGCACGGATGCACCATATCTATGGATACGCACGCCAAAAGGCATGACTTCATGGCAGTTCTTCGATGAGATGCTCCACAAGGCGTGCGTAGTATGTACTCCGGGAGCAGGTTTCGGTCCAGCCGGTGAAGGATATGTAAGACTGACTGCGTTCGGTCAGCATGAAGCGACAAAGGAGGCTTTGGAAAGAATCAAAAGACAGATGACAATATGACGGCAAGAGGATTGTACAGAGCCGATATGGAGCACGACGCTTGTGGTATCGGCATGGTGGTGAACATCAACGGCGGCAAGAGTCATGAGCTGGTGGACAATGCTTTGAAAGTATTGGAGAATATGGAGCACCGTGGTGCAGAGACACGCGACAAGACCGGCGACGGCGCAGGTCTCTTGGTACAGATACCACACGAGTTTATCCTGCTGCAAGGCATTCCCGTTCCAGAGAAAGGAAAGTACGGTACAGGCTTGGTATTCTTGCCGAAAGACCCACATCGACAGGAGAGTATCCTCAGTGTAATGATAGAGGAGATAGAGCGTGAAGGACTGACACTCATGCACATGCGTAGCGTGCCTACATGTCCCGAGGTGCTCGGAGAGGGAGCACGCCTTGCGGAGCCCGATATCAAGCAGATATTCGTGACAGGCGCAAGCGAGGAGCAGGTGCCGGTGTTTGAACGTATCTTATATAAAGTAAGGAAGAGAATAGAGAACCGCATCAAGGATGAAGACTTCTACATCTGCTCGTTGAGCACAAAGGATATAATCTACAAGGGAATGCTGACCAGCGGACAGCTGCGCAGATATTTCCCAGACCTGTCAAGCCCGTATTTCACAAGCGGTCTGGCATTGGTGCATTCACGATTCTCCACCAACACTTTCCCAAAATGGAAACTGGCACAGCCATTCCGTCTGTTGGCACACAACGGTGAAATAAACACCATACGTGGCAACCGTGGATGGATGAAAGCCCGTGAAAGTGTATTGTCGAGCGATGCTCTCGGCGACATAAAGGATATCCGTCCTATAGTACAGGAGGGGATGAGCGACTCTGCCAGCCTTGACAATGTGTTCGAGTTCCTTATCATGAGCGGATTGTCCCTGCCACAGGCCATGGCAATACTCGTGCCGGAGTCTTTCAATGACAAGAACCCTATCAGCGAGGACCTGAAGGCTTTTTACGAATATCACTCTATCCTGATGGAGCCGTGGGACGGTCCTGCCGCCCTGCTGTTCAGTGACGGACGCTATGCAGGCGGCATGCTCGACAGAAATGGTCTGCGCCCCAGCCGCTATACCATAACGAAGGACGGCATGATGGTCGTGGCGAGTGAGGTCGGCGTAATGAACCTCGAACCGGGAGACATCGTAAGCAAAGGACGTCTTCAGCCAGGAAAAATCCTTCTCATCGACACGCAAGAAGGCAAGATATACTACGACAGCGAAATCAAGGAGTGCCTTGCCAAGGAGCATCCCTACCGCGAATGGCTCTCGGCAAACCGTATACAGCTCGAAAAGCTGAAGAGCGGCAGGCATGTGGAGAACTCCGTTGCAGACTATGAGCGTAAACTGCTGAGTTTCGGATTCGGACAGGAGGACATAGACCGTACCATTGTACCGATGGCGACAACAGGACAGGAGCCTGTGGCTGCCATGGGAAATGACACTCCGCTGGCAATTATCAGCGAACGGCCACAAATATTCTTCAACTATTTCCGTCAGCAGTTTGCACAAGTGACAAACCCTGCCATTGACCCTATACGTGAAGACCTTGTGATGAGTCTGACAGAATACATAGGTGCTGTAGGTACCAATATTCTCACACCTGACCCAAGCAACTGCAAAATGGTACGCCTGCCACAACCTGTGCTGACAAACACACAGCTGGATATCCTATGCAACATCAGGTACAAGGGCTTCAAGACCAAGAAACTTGCCATGCTGTTCGATACAGACAAGGGAGAGAGCGGACTGCGACAGGCTATCGACAAGCTATGCCATGAGGCAGAAACATCTGTGGACGAAGGTGTGAACTACATAATCCTAAGCGACCGCGATATAGACGAGCATCATGCCGCTATACCGTCACTGCTGGCTGTCAGCGCCGTACATCATCATCTCATCAATGTACAGAAGCGTGTCCGCACAGCCCTCATCGTGGAGAGTGGCGAGATACGCGAGGTGATGCATGCCGCTCTGTTGTTAGGATACGGTGCAAGTGCCATTTGTCCGTACATGACATTCGCCGTACTGGACAATCTCGTTAAGAGAAACAATATACAGGAAGGATATGCCACAGCGGAGGAAAACTATATCAAGGCTGTCGACAAAGGCTTGAAGAAGATAATGTCGAAGATGGGTATCTCTACCATCCGTTCATACCGAGGCGCGAAAATCTTTGAGAGCGTAGGACTTAGCGAAGAACTGCTGAGACAGTATTTCGGCACGGAAGTGAGCACCATCGGCGGCATCGGACTGAGAGACATTGCAAAAGATGCCATACGTCTGCATGACATGGCGTTTCATACTGAAGATGTCAACGAATTCCTGCCAAACAACGGACAGTTCTCTTACCGTAAGGATGGTATTGCACACGCTTGGAATCCTGATACAATTGCAAATCTTCAGATAGCAACACGCCTCGGCAGTTACAAGAAATTCAAGGAGTGGGAGCAACTGGTAGACGAGAAGCCGTCACCAATATTTATCCGAGACTATTTCGGACTGAAGCAAGCAGCCCAGCCTACTCCACTGGAAGAGGTGGAATCAGCAGAGAGTATAGTGAAACACTTCGTTACCGGCGCCATGTCGTTCGGAGCCCTGAGCATTGAGGCACACGAGGCTTTGGCACTTGCCATGAACCGCCTTGGCTCACGCTCCAATACAGGAGAGGGAGGTGAAGACAATGCTCGTTATACATCGGAGATAGACGGAGTGTCACTGTCAAGCAAGACGAAGCAGATAGCCAGCGGCCGATTCGGTGTGACAGCTGAATACTTAGTGAATGCCGAGGAGATACAGATAAAGGTGGCACAGGGAGCCAAGCCTGGTGAAGGCGGACAGCTGCCAGGATTCAAGGTCAACGACATCATTGCCAAGACACGAAATGCCATTGCCGGTATCTCACTTATCTCTCCTCCACCCCATCATGACATCTATTCTATCGAGGATCTGGCACAGCTCATCTTCGACCTGAAGAATATCAATCCTACCGCAGCCGTCAGCGTAAAGCTCGTAGCTGAAAGCGGTGTCGGCACGATTGCCGCTGGAGTGGCAAAGGCGAAAGCAGACCTCATCGTCATCAGTGGAGCGGAAGGAGGCACAGGTGCAAGCCCGGCATCAAGCATGCGCTTCGCCGGCATACCACCTGAGATAGGTCTGGCAGAAGCACAACAGACACTTCTGCTCAACGGGTTGCGTAGTCAGGTGCGCCTGCAGACTGACGGCCAGCTAAAGACAGCCAAAGATGTCATAATCATGGCTATGCTGGGAGCTGACGAATTCTCGTTCGGCACATTGCCTCTCATCGTGCTGGGCTGTGTGATGATGCGCAAGTGCAATACCAACACCTGCCCTGTAGGCGTGGCAACACAGGACGAGAAGCTACGTGAGCGTTTCATGGGCAAGGCTGACTACGTGGTAAATTTCTTCACATTCCTTGCAGAGCATGTACGTGAGTACCTCAGCGAACTGGGTGTAAGAAAACTGAAGGATATCATCGGCCGTACCGACCTCATAGATATTCATCATGCCGATACAACCACAAAGCAAGGCACTCTTGACTTCAGCCGGCTGTTACATCTTCCCGCCACAGACCAGCCGCGTTGCTGGGACCGCAGCGGATACACTACAGTAGAGGGTGTGAAAGACGAGGCTATAATAAATGCTGCCGCTCCTGCAATCGAGCAGGGAGAGATAGTGAACCTTGAATATGCCATCAAGAATACAGACCGTGCCGTAGGCACAATGCTTAGCGGAGTAATAGCCAGACGATATGGTGAAGCAGGACTGCCCGATGACACTGTAAACATAAGGTTCAAGGGCTCGGCAGGGCAAAGTTTCGGTGCCTTTGCAGTCCGAGGCATGAATCTCCGTCTGGAGGGTGAGACCAACGACTATTTCGGCAAGGGACTTTCCGGCGGCCGTATAAGCATATTGCCACCAGTACGCAGCAGTGCGGATTTCGTGGCAGAGGATAATATCATTGCCGGCAACACGGGGCTTTATGGCGCAACAAGCGGAGAGATGTTTGTCAACGGTCGTGTCGGAGAACGCTTCGCCGTACGCAACTCCGGAGCCATAGCCGTGATAGAGGGTGCTGGCGACCATTGCTGCGAATATATGACAGGAGGACGTATCGTGGTGCTCGGCAAGACAGGGAGAAACTTCGCTGCCGGCATGAGTGGTGGTGTGGCATATATTTATGACCGCGACCATACTTTCGACTATTTCTGCAATATGGATATGGTGGAAATCAATCTTGTAGAAGACAGTGCCTCGCGCAAAGAACTGCTTGAGCTCATACGCCAGCACTACCTGCATACAGGAAGTGCCCTGGCTGGCCAAATGCTCGACAACTGGCAAAGCTACGTGACAGACTTCGTACAGGTCGTACCTATAGAATACAAAAGAGTACTTCAGGAGGAGCAGATGGCAAAGCTACAGCAGAAAATCGCCAACATGCAGAGAGACTATTAACATGTTAAGCAAGTGAGCAAAATAAACAAAATGACAATATGGGAAATCCAAAAGCATTCCTGACCATACCCCGCAAAGAGGCAGGTTATCGTCCTGTCCATGACCGCATACACGACTTTGGCGAGGTAGAGCAGACACTTAACACACGTGACCGCCAGGAGCAGGCTTCACGATGCATGGACTGTGGCGTACCGTTCTGCCACTGGGCCTGTCCGCTCGGAAATAAAGGTCCGGAATGGAACGATGCCTTATACCGTGGCGAATGGGAGACAGCATACAAACTGCTGAAGAAGACTAATCCTTTCCCTGAATTTACCGGCCGTGTCTGTCCAGCACTCTGCGAGAAAGCATGCGTCCTTTATCTCACCACTGGTGAAGCCGTGACAAACAGGGAGAATGAATGTGCCATTGCCGAGCGTGCCTATATTGAGGGATATGTCACTGTAGACAGCCCGAAACGTAATGGCAAGCAGGTGGCTGTTGTAGGCAGCGGTCCTGCAGGCCTTGCTGCTGCAAACAGCCTCAACCACATGGGGTATGACGTCACCGTCTTTGAGAAGAACGAAGCCGCAGGAGGTCTCCTCCGTTACGGCATTCCTAATTTCAAGCTCAACAAGGAAATCATAGACCGACGCATAAATGTCATGGAGCAGGAAGGCGTCACGTTCGTTTACGGACAGACAATAGATGATGTAACGGCACTGGCACAACAGTTCGCTGCCGTAATCCTCGCTACAGGAACGCCGACAGCGCGCGACTTGCAGGTCCCCGGCCGTGAGCTCAAAGGCATACACTTTGCCCTCGACCTCCTCGGACAGCAAAACCGTGTCCTTGCAGGCATGGATTTCAAGAAAGAGGAGCGCGTGACGGCAAAGGGTAAGGATGTGCTCGTGATAGGAGGCGGTGATACCGGCTCCGACTGTATCGGCACAGCTCATCGTCAGGGATGCAAGAGCGTGACGCAGATAGAGATTATGCCAAAGCCTCCTGTCGGCCACGATACCAAGAGTACATGGCCTAACTGGCCGGTGATTCTGAAAACGACATCCTCACATGAGGAGGGATGTACCCGACGCTGGCTTCTCAACACCAACCGCTTCATAGGCAACAGCCATGTGAAGGGTGTTGAGGTAGAGGGTGTAATATGGGAACCTAATCCTGACGGCGGACGCCCTGTCATGAAACTCGATGGCAACAAGGAAATCATCAAGGCTGACCTCGTGTTGCTCGCCATGGGATTCCTGAAGCCGGAACATCCGGAATATCCCGAGAACGTATTCCTCTGCGGCGATGCCGCCAGCGGTGCCAGCCTCGTGGTAAGGGCGATAGCCAGCGGACTTGATGCCGCAAAAAAAGCACAGACATATTTAACCCAAATCTAATCGGTTAGGGTTTAGGCAAATAACTTTTCAACTAACACAAACATGGCAAACAATTTGAGATTCCAGGTTGTCGGCGAGGCTTTCAAGAAGAAACCGCTCAACGTGACAGTACCAAGTGAGAGACCTTGCGAATACTTCGGCAAGAAAGTCTTCAACCGCGAGAAGATGTACAAGTATCTCCCTAAAGACATCTACGAGAAGATGGTGGATGTCATAGAAAACGGTGCAAGGCTCGACCGAACAATAGCCGACGGCGTTGCCGCAGGCATCATCCAGTGGGCAAAGGAGAATGGCGTGACACATTACACACACTGGTTCCAGCCTCTCACCGAGGGCACTGCCGAGAAGCACGACTCCTTCATAGAGCATGACGGCAAAGGCGGCATGATTGAGGAATTCAGCGGCAAGTTGCTTGTACAGCAGGAGCCTGACGCCTCATCGTTCCCGAGCGGCGGCATCCGTTCCACCTTTGAGGCTCGCGGATATTCTGCATGGGACCCGACATCGCCTGTATTCATTATAGACGACACGCTCATCATCCCTACCGTATTCATCTCCTACAGCGGAGAGTCTCTCGACTACAAGGCTCCGCTACTTCGTGCACTGAAGGCCGTGAACATCGCAGCCACAGAGGTGTGTCAGTATTTCGATCCTGAGGTAAAGAAAGTGACATCCAATCTCGGATGGGAGCAGGAATACTTCCTCGTGGACGAAGGGCTCTACGCCGCACGCCCTGACCTGCTGCTCACGGGACGCACACTGATGGGACACGACTCTGCCAAGAACCAGCAGATGGATGACCACTACTTCGGCGCGATTCCAGAGCGCGTGGCTGCATTCATGAAAGAGCTCGAGATTGTCGCCCTGGAACTCGGCATACCATGCAAGACACGCCATAACGAGGTTGCCCCTAACCAGTTTGAGCTGGCTCCTATCTTCGAGGAGACAAACCTTGCCGTAGACCATAACATGCTCCTCATGTCTGTCATGAAACGTGTGGCACGCAAGCACGGATTCCGTGTACTGCTTCACGAGAAGCCGTTTGCCGGCATCAACGGAAGCGGCAAACACAACAACTGGAGCCTATCCACAGACACAGGCGTACTGCTCCATGCTCCGGGAAAGACTCCTGAGCAGAACCTGCGCTTCGCTACATTCATCGTGGAGACACTGATGGGCGTATGGAAACACAACGGACTGCTGAAGGCCAGCATCATGTCGGCAACCAACGCACACCGTCTCGGAGCCAACGAGGCTCCGCCGGCTATCATCAGCTCCTTCCTCGGCTCACAGCTCTCCGAACTCCTTGACCATATCGAGAAGGCTGACAAGGACAACCTGTTCTCCATGGACGGGAAGCAGGGCATGAAGCTCGACATTCGTGAGATTCCCGAACTGCTCATCGACAATACCGACCGTAACCGCACATCGCCGTTCGCCTTTACAGGCAACCGCTTCGAGTTCCGCGCCGTCGGGTCAGAGGCAAACTGTGCAAGCGCCATGATAGCACTGAACTCTGCCGTAGCAGAGGCTCTCGCCAGTTTCAAGAAGCGTGTCGACGCACGCATAGCCGAGACGGCAAAGGACTTCGAGCATTCCGAGCACAACGCCACATTCCATGCCATCATAGACATACTCCGAGAGGACATCCGTACATGCAAGCCGATACGCTTCGACGGCAACGGCTACAGCGAAGAGTGGAAGGCAGAAGCTGCCTGCCGCGGACTCGATACAGAGACCTCATGTCCTGTCATATTCGAGCGTTATCTCGATGCCGAGAGCGTCAATATGTTCGAGAGCCTTGGCGTGATGACAAAGAAAGAGCTTGAGGCACGCAACGAGGTGAAATGGGAGACCTACACAAAGAAAATCCAAATCGAGGCACGTGTCCTCGGCGACCTCTCCATGAACCATATCATCCCTGTGGCAACAAGCTACCAAAGCCAGCTGTTGCGTAACGTGGAGCGCATGTGCAACGTCTTCCCTGCCGAGAAGGCCGAGAAGTTCAATGCCCGCAACCTGAAGAACATCGAGGAGATAGCCGAACGTACGGCAATCATCGAGACACAGGTGGAAACTCTCGTCAACGCCCGCAAGGTTGCCAACAAAATTGACGACGAGCACAAGAAGGCCATCGCCTACCACGATACCGTGGCTCCTCTGCTTGACACCATCCGCCGCCAGATAGACAAGCTCGAACTCCTCGTAGATGATGCTCTCTGGCCTCTGCCGAAATACCGTGAGCTACTGTTTATCAGATAAATATATTCACAAAAATAAAATATATCTATCAGATATAGTTTTGCAACTAACATAATAAGGACTGATTCCATTTGCTGGAATCAGTCCTTTTATATTGAAAATCAAATCATTTTACAGCAACAGGGGTATTGGCGGCAATCATCGCCTGCACCTCATATCCAGCAGGCATTACTGCCTTTGTTCCTGGTATGAATATACATGGCCATATAAAAAGTCCTGTGACAACAGCCAAAGGAGTTCTGTTCTTGCCATTGATACGTACATCTGTATTTGAGAAGTAAACCGGTGTTTCTGTTGACAGATTCATATAACTGATATTTATACCTAAACGTCCTTTTGTACCAGCCAAAGAAATTTTCTTTGCTTCTGTCACTTTACCTTTCATCAATGTCCCTGTTGGAATAACACATACATCTTCTACCATGACATCCCTGACGACTCTGAAGTGACCTACACGTACAACAAGCACAGAATAGCTCACGCCCAATGAGCGTGAACCTTCAGTCTGCTTGTCCTCGTACGTTTTGAATATTGGCGGTATTCGAGATTAGAGAACAAGAGCTAAAAGCTCAATATGTTTTTATTTGTTCATTTCAAGTTGTCAGAATGGAAACGCTCTTTCGGTTTGTCAATTATGCCGCACCCTTATGGAACGGCGTTTTCAAAAAGTTCTTAACCTGCGGGACAGCACTCTTCCGAACGTCTGATTCCCTTTGCGCTTCATTCTTTTCCTGTCTGTTTCTTGTTTTATGTATTTAAGTTTGACAATCGGTTAGCTTGCAACGGAAATGGTGGAAGACATCTTCTGCCATTATATATTGCTTTGCAAAAATACAAAAAAGTATTGTAAATCAAGAAAAAGGGAAAGAAAATCAATGCAAAAATCAATATTTTTGCGAAAAAAGTATCTTTTTATAACACAGATACTGTAACATACATAATATTGTCTTTGTCGGCGCAACAAAGCGGACATGACGGGGGAGACATGTCAAGGGTCACCTTTCATGCGGCGGAAGGTCACCCTTGACCGTATGAAAGGTGACGGTTTGCTGGCTGAAAGGTCACCTTCTGCCGCACTGGAATAGACAATTATATAAGTCACTGAAATAAGCACAGTTACAGAGGTGTAACGTTTTTCTTGGCAACAACAGCGTATGCAAGGAATAAGGCAAATGGCATTTACGCCGTATCTGTCTCTGCCACCGACGTGTACCAGCACCTACCGCTCTTCAAAGTGATACCGTGGAAAGATTTCAAGCATTATTTTTTCAAGAAACGAAACGGACGTTATTAATTCCAAAAACTTCATACGAAAACACATCCGATAGAGAAAAAATCCTTAACTTTGCCGTAGAATCTCACAAAAAAGCAAAAAGACCATGACAGAAACACTGATTGTGCTCCTCATCACGGTAGCAATGTTCATCCACGGAAAAGTACGTCCCGATGTTGTCGCTATATGCGCACTCGTATCATTAAGGCTTCTCGGCATACTCACTCCCGAGGAGGCGACATCCGGATTCACATCGCCTGTGGTGGTCATGATGGTCGGACTGTTTGTCATAGGAGGCGCAATCCTGCAGACAGGACTGGCAAAGGCCATGAGCCAGCATATAATAAGGCTTGCCGGAGGCAACGACACGGCGCTGTTCATGCTCGTGGTGCTCGTCACAGCTGTCATAGGGGCGTTTGTGAGCAATACGGGCACCGTAGCTCTGATGATGCCTATCGTCGTGAGCATGGCAGCACAGTCGGGCATACAGGCCTCACGCCTGCTGATGCCACTGGCCTTTGCAAGCAGTCTCGGAGGTATGCTGACACTTATAGGCACGCCGCCAAATCTTGTCATACAGGAGACCCTTGTCGAGCATGGATACAAGCCTTTAGGCTTCTTCTCGTTCACTCCCGTGGGCATTGTCTGCATCGGCATCGGCATACTGGTGATGTTCCCTCTCGGCAAACTGTTCCTTTACAAGAAGAAAGGTACGGGCGAGCAAGAGGAGGGGCACAGGAAGACGCTCGAGGAACTGGCGGATGAGTACAACATAAGCAACGGTGTGAGGCGCTATATCATAACGGCAAACTCAGGCATAAAGGAGAAGACCGTGGCAGAACTTAACCTCAGGAACACTTACGGCCTGTCTATCATCGAGATAAGAAACGAGAGCAACCTGCGTGGAGGTCTGATACGCAATGTCACACAGAGCATAGCCACTCCCGAGAAAATCCTTGCCGAGGGAGACATCATATACCTTATGGGCAACGGAGAGAAGATGGACGAGTTTGCAAAGAAGGCACGCATAAAGAAGATGGACGGCAAGGGAATGGACTTCTACGACCTCGGCATAACTGAGATCGTACTCATCCCACAGTCGCATCTTATAGGCACAAGTCTCGCAGGCTCAGGATTCCGCGAGAAATACAATATCAATGTACTCGGCATAAAGCGCAACAAGGACTATATTCTGGAGGGCCTTGCCGACAAACGTCTCTTGCCTGGCGATGTCTTGCTTGTGCAGGGCAAGTGGAGCAACATAGAGAAACTTGACAATGAGGAGACAGACTGGGTGGTGCTCGGACGTCCAGAGAAGCATGCCATGCAGGCTACTCTCGACTACAAGGCTCCTCTCGCCGCCGTGATAATGGCGGCTATGGTGGCGGCTATGGTCTTCGATTTCATCCCTATCCCACCCTCTACAGCGATAATCACTGCCGCTCTGCTGGCCGTACTGACAGGATGTCTCCGCAACATCAATGCCGCATACAACACGATAAACTGGGAGAGTGTCATCCTCATAGCGGCCATGATGCCTATGTCCATAGCCTTGGAGAAGACGGGGACATCGGCCATGATATCCCATTCGCTGGTGGAGGCGCTCGGTTCCATGGGACCTACGGTGTTGCTCTGTGGCATTTACTTCACTACATCGTTGCTCACGATGTTCATAAGCAATACGGCGACGGCCGTACTTATGGCTCCCATAGCGATGACTTCGGCAATAGAAATCGGGGTAAGCCCGTATCCGTATCTCTTTGCCGTGACCCTCGGCGCGAGTATGTGCTTCGCATCGCCGTTCTCCACGCCGCCAAACGCTCTTGTGATGAACGCCGGCGGCTACAGGTTCAGCGACTATATCAAGGTCGGACTGCCGCTGCAGCTCATCATAGGCATAGTCATGACATTTGTGCTCCCTATGCTTTTCCCGTTCTGAAGAGTATCAGACAATAGGCGTCATACAAATGATAGAGGGCACGGAAAGGATATTTCTCTTTCCGTGCCCTCTATCATTTGTATAGTGTTTATGCCGTTTTGTTGTCCGGCTATCAGATTCAGTATCCTACAGACATCATGACTTTTCAACATAAGGCTGTTATCTGCGACCGCCACCATTGCCGCCGAAGCCGCCTCCGCTACGCGTCCCACTGCTGATTGAGCTACCTCCACGCGAACTGCTGCCGACAGTGCTTTTTGAGCTTGTTCCTGTCCCGCTGCCAAAGGAACGGCTTGAAGAGCTGACATTTGACGACCTTGTGCCTGTCGAGCGTAATGTGCCGAAGGAAGAGCTGGTACTTCCACCGCGTGTAGCATTACGGTTTACGCTGCCTCCCGAGAAGGAGCGAGACGGTGTGAAACTGCTTGAGCCACGGCTTGTACTGCGGTCGGTATCGCCTGCTGTGCGTCTTGTGCTGCTCTCGCGCATTCTGTCGCCGTCACGGCGATGGCCATTGTTGTGTTGAGAACCTACGTTTCCCGTGCCCCTGCGGTTATGTACATCTCCGCTTGGGCGACCATTGCTGTGCTGACTGCCTGGTCTGTGGTGTACATTGCCTGATGTACGGCCTCTCTTATTGTCGAATCCAACGCGCATACCACGATGATGCGTACCTGAGAAAGTTCTGCCACGATACCAGGAATGGCCACCATTCATGTGCCAAGAGTGCCCTCCACGGTATGTAGCATAGAAATGCGGGCGTCCGAAATAGAAGAAATCATGGCGCGGATAGTGTGCGAAGATACGGAAATGCCAGCACCCGCTGCCCCAGTATATCGGACGGTAGAAATATTCCAGACCACAGAATGTACGGTACTGCCAGTCGAGAAGTATGTACGAGAGGTCAAGATTACGACGGCGCCAATACTCGGAGTAAACGTCATTAGCCGTAGTTATAGACATGAGATAGTCGAGATTCACCTCAAAGGCGGCCTCATACTGTGCCTCTGTAAGGTCAAGCTCGTATGCCATCTTGTCCGTAAGGAACAGGGCTTGCTCACGAGCCTGCTCGTAACTCATTGCACTTGCCGTCATGACTGTGGCAATCATCATTGTCAGAGAGAGAAGAATCTTTTTCATAACCGTATGTTTTCGTTTGTTGTCTTTTGCCGTTCCTTCGCGTTTGCGTCCTTCTGGCAAGGTTGTCTGTCCATATTATAGAGGAGGAAACGCCGTATTACGAAGCTGTATGCTTCTTATTTACATCGCAAAGGTACTACAAAAAATGAAGACATGCAAAGGAGTTTTTCCTAATAACCGTGGGAAAATCCCTACACATTTATCACCAGCCACACCATATAGCCTATGAAACCCAGCGTAAGAGCCACACCCTCCCAGCGTTCCATGGTCTTGTTTGTGACCGAGAATATGTAAAGGGCAAGGGCGCTGGCAAAGAGAGTGGCGAGGTCAACGGTGGTTATCCCTGATGGAGAGAGTGGCATGATGACCGATGTGAGGCCGAGTATCAGCATCATATTAAACACGCAAGAACCTATGACATTGCCTAAAGCCATCGACGTACTGCCCTTGCAGGCGGCAACGACACTTGTGGCAAGCTCCGGAAGAGATGTGCCGGCACCAAGTATGGTGATGCCTATCACTGCCTCAGAGATGCCCATCGACTGGGCAAGGCGTGTGGCTGCACCGACAAAAACATCGGCACCGAAAACGAGTTCGGCGAGACCAAGGACTATGAGAAGCGGCGCACAGGCACGTAATCTTTTCACCGTCCTGCGCAACTTGCTGTCACAGGCATCAGCGTTTGTCGTATCTTCATACTGCCCGGAACTGCCACCATCAGCCTTGGCCATATTCACTGGGGTTCCTGGAGATATGCCGGCTGTCTGTCTGACACTGCGAAGCATATACCACACATACAGGGAGAACAGGACAACCATAAGCAGTCCTTCCCATCGGGACATAGTCCCGTCGGAAAGAAAGAATATCAGCAACAATGTCGCAATGAAGGCAAAAGGCAAATCGCGGCGTATTGTCGACATTTCCACAGACATAGGATGTATCGCCGCACATACGCCAACGACAAGGAATACATTGAATATATTGCTGCCGACGACATTGCCCACTGCCATGTCTGATGTTCCGCTGACGGCGGAAGCCATGGAGACGCACAGTTCAGGCATGGAGGTGCCGAAGGCAACGATGGTGAGTCCGATGACCAGTTCCGGCATATGGAACTTGCGTGCAACACTTACCGCACCCTCGGTGAGATTGTCTGCACCGCGAAGCACAACCCCTATGCCTATCAATATTAATAATATGTCCATTAATTGCATAGTCTTGATAATGACAATAACAGGCAAAAATTACTTACAAAGGCCTTGCCTGACTTTATTATATATTACTTGCCCTGCGCCATGTCTATGCCTTCCGTACATTGCCGGAGACAGGCAAAGCCATGAGTCCTGAAGCTTTCACACTGCAAGACATAAAAAATCCCTTCCCGGCGGGAAGGGACATGAGTGTAAGGAGTTACATCCTGTCATCAATATTGTCACCTTCCGTAGGAGCAAGAGACTTCTCGAAATCGGTGATGCCTGCCTTGACAAGGATATTGTACCACTGTATGAGTTTCTTTATGTCACTGTCATGCACACGGTCGCGGTCGAATGTCGGGAGAATCTCGCCGAAATATTCGCGAAGCTCTGCCGAACTTGCCTTCTTGTAGTTGAGGGATGACGGCTTTGACTCTTCCTTCTCACCGAGAGCCTTCAGCACTTTCCATAGAGCTATATCCTCGTCGTCTGTGTACATGGCTATGTCTGCGAGGCTTGTCACACGGTCTTTCGCGAATGCAGGGATGCGCTTCTTCGTCTCGTCAAGAGACTCTACTATAAGTGTAGCGTTACCGCGACTTACAAGGCGGTAGAGACCTGGTTTGCCAGAAATGGCGAGAATCGTTTCTTTCATTATCTTCTGTTGTTTTGTTTATAGTTGTTTTTTGTTGAAATGTCTATCTGTCGCGCCGGTTGTGTATGTCCGTTGCACCGGCTATGGCAGCCTATTGCGTTGGCTATATTTATATACAATGTCACGATATTACACTGACTTTCGCATCTATGATATAATACGAGTGTTAAAACAGTCAAGTGCGGTATGCATTTCCACCTTTCCGCGCTATTCTTCACGTGAAGCCTTGACAAGTCCCTCGACCTGACCGGCAAGGTCGGCAATGCCGTCATTGACAATGACACAGTCTGCAAGTCGTTCCTTCTCTTCTTGAGGCATCTGGCGGTTGATCCATTCAAGAGCTTTCTCCCGCGATATGCCGTCACGCTGCATCACACGCTTTATCCTCACTTCCAAAGGCGCTGACACGCAGACGACCTTATCGACATGATGCTGGAAACCAGCCTCGAAGAGTATTGCCGACTCCATCCACTGCATGCCTGAACGCCGGAAATCTTCCGCAACGGCAGGATGGACGATACTGTTGATTATCCTGTTGTTCGCTTCTGAAGCCAACAGGAACTGCGCAAGCACAGCCTTGTCGAGCTGTCCGTCAGGAAAGACATCCTGACCTACTGCTTCCGAGAGCTGTTGCTGTAACTGTCTGCAGGAGCGCATTAGACGCTTTGCGGAGGCATCACAGTCGAAAACCTCCACCCCATAGTCTCTCAGCTTACGGCATACATAGCTTTTGCCACTGCCTATGCCGCCTGTCAATGCATACTTCATTGCTCTATAAGATAATCTACACTTGACAGCGAAAGGCGCACATTACGCGCATCACGTGGAGCACGTACTATGCGTAGATTACATTTCTCTGCCGCACCATCTGCAGTAGTATTGTAGTCGGCAACGACAGTGAACTGCGAGACGCCGATTTTCTTGTACTGCGATGCACCTATGACATACGAGACATCCACCTGTGAAGGGAATGTGCGAAGCGTTTTCGTCACCGGTACATTTGTCGTTATAATCGGGACGGATGTCGTAACCTCTATCATCACATCAGGATAGAGGGTCATGCGCACTTTGTCCGGCACGCACTTTGTCCCAGGAACAGCACGGAGACGCACTACAGTAGTCAGGGTATCCCTCACATTGCGTATATCCTGCCGCTCCGTATAGATAGCCGTCAGGCTGTCAAGCACATTGGAAGAGCCGTAGACGGTGACGTATGACGGTCGGAACTGTACTCGCGCCAGGTAATAGCTGTCATCGGCACTGACGACACCCAGCACCTTCACCGGCACGCGCTTATACATTCCGTGATTGTAACCGAACTCCAACTTGTCGGGTTTCACGGAGACAAGTTTCGTCGATCCTGACAGTTGCTGGCTCACAAGTTTCTGAAGTTCAGAGGCTGTGACGGCAATATTGTCCGAAGCCTTTGCATATGTCGGGAACGCTATCTTCACGGGCGGTGTCTGCCGGCGGAACATGTATGTCGCGATGACAAAGCCTTTGTCACGCACGACGACACGCAACTGCGGCATGCTGTCGGCGAGCACGACGACATTGTCCGGCACTCCTGTCAGCTGTACAGGAATCCTTATCTCGCGCTCCATGGTGTCATTGAGGACGGACATTAGCCAGTAAGCCGAACTGAGCACAAGAAAGAACAAGAAAATCAGAAACTCCCTGTTAACAGCGCTAAACAGGAAGTCCCTGACAATCTTCATTATTTGTTGCAATCTTTCCAGCATCGGGTATTTCCGGCGTTAAGGGGTGTGTCGCATTTATGCCGTCACACAGGGTGAAGCACTATGCTTTCGCGTCAAGTGTCGTGTCGGTTGCGGTCCTTATCATTTCTGCTCTGGAGCTGCAGCGAAGACGTATGACTTCTCCACCTTTATGACAACGCCCTTGGAAACCTCTATCTCAACGATGCCTTCAGCATGGTCTACCTTCTTGACCTCTCCGTGGACGCCGCCGCCAGTGACGACTTTAGAGCCAACGGCAAGGGCATTCTGGAAATTGCGTATCTCCTTCTGCTTCTTCTGCTGAGGACGAATCATGAAGAAATACATGATGGCGAACATCAGCACAAGCATTATAATCATCTGAAAACCACCTCCACCTGCTGCCTGTGCAGCGAGAATTGTATTCATAATATGTATGTTTTTTAGGTTATTATTTTATATTTTCCTATCGTCAAGCCTTACGCCTGCTTGTCCGCCAGAGGCTTCAGCATCTTGCCGCTCTCGTTGAGATAGCGGGCGATGGAGTCGAGCATGCCGTTGATATAACGCCATGACTTCGGCGTGCTGTATATCTTGGCGAGATTGACATATTCGTTTATCGTCACAGAGACGGGAATTGCAGGGAACGAGAGCATCTCGGCAATGGCTATCTGCATGATGACAACATCCATATATGCCAGTCGCGAGAAGTCCCAATTCTTTGACGTCTGAGTCATATAGTGCTGGTACTGCTCCGAATTGAGTATTGATGTGCGGAACAGCTTGAGGGCAAAGTCACGGTCAGCGATGTCCTTAAACGCAGGCAACAGCTCCTGGTCGGCACCGTTGCTCTCGGCGAAACGCTTGATTGTCTTCATGACAAACGTATCCACTATATACTTGTCGTCGTTCCAGTACAGCGACCTTTCCTCCAAGACCTTATCTATATCGTCATTGTCTACCACGAAAGTCTTGTACAACTTGCGCCAAAGTTCACGGTCACGGGCATAATCCGGTTCTTCCTCCTCTGCCATATACTCGGCGTAAATCTCGCTCGCCTCTATACTGTCGAAGACGTTACGCACAGATGTGACATCATCATCCCATGTGAATTTCTGGTGCTCACGCCATTCTGCAAGCATAGTGTTTTCCTCAAGCTGCAAGGCAAACTTGTTCAAGGCGAAACGCTCCGAAGGCTTAGCCCCCTCGCCACGCTCATATCTTGCCTTCGCAATGTTAAAGCGCTGGCGTGCCACATGGGTAACGGCAACCATGAAATCAAGAAGACAATGGTACAAGTCATAGGACTTGTCGAGACTGAAAAGCAATTCCTTCTCCGCATTCTCTATGTTGCAGTTTCCATTCTGGTAATAGGCGTAAGTCAACTGGACCACCTTGATTCTTATAAGTTCTCTGTTTATCATATCACTATATAATAT
>JAIDEM010000039.1 GCA_029054825.1 Prevotella sp.
ATCCCCTCTAACGGTTAAACCATCAATATGCGTTTCACGCATGTCGGACGCACCACGGTACGTCCCTACATTTGTGGCGAGGTTATCCGTTTGGGTATTGTATGCGGTTATGCGGTTACACGGTTGTACGGTTTTGCGGTTGTTTGTTTCCTTCTGTCAGGGTGTTGCTTACAGTGTAGGGACGTACCGTGGTGCGTCCGCAACGGCGTGAAACGCCGGCCATACTTTGGTTGCATCGCCTTGTGTTTTCTTTTTCGACAAATCCCCTCTAACGATTAAACCATCAATATGCGTTTCACGCATGTCGGACGTACCACGGTACGTCCCTACATTTGTGGTGAGGTTATCCGTTTGGGTATTGTATGCGGTTGTATGGTTATACGGTTTAGGTTATTCGGCAGGCAATAATGCCTTTCTATGAAGATACCGCCGGTGTCTCCCTTGATATGGAGGCACAGACGGTATCATCTGTATTGAGTATTTTCATAGATAGGTTTCTACACTCTATAGAGCAGGCCGTTCTTGAGGTCTGTCTCTGCAGTCTGCTTTATCTTGACATGGAGCTTCTTGCCCGTAGCGTTGAAAGGTATCTGCTCCACAAAGCGATAGTAGCGTGGCCGCTTGAAATTGGCTATCGCGGAGCTCTCCTTGCAGTAGCTGTCAAGCTCTTCCGGTGTGAGTGACATGTCGTTGCGCACGACATACGCTGTAACCATCTGTCCGCGTATCTTGTCAGGCACTGAGGTCACGATGCAGTCCTTCACCTTCGGATGCATATTGAGCACAGCCTCTATCTCTGTCGGATAGATATTCTCTCCCGAGGAGATTATCATGTCGTCCTTGCGTCCCACGATGGTGATGAACTGATGTTCGTCCCATGTAGCGAGGTCGTTGGTGTAGATGAAGCCCTTGTAGTATTTCCGTTCCGTCTCCTCGTCGTTGTTCACATAATAGTAAGGAGATTTGGCAGGTGAGCAGATTATCACCTCGCCGACTTCCTTTCCGTCAGTGCATGCAAGATCTTCTGGTTCGGCACGGCGGTCTTCATATATCTTCACGACCCTTACATCGTCATCCACGCATGAAGCTCCAGCCGTTCCGGCGAAGTCCGGGAGGTCAAATGGGCGCAGGAATGTGTTCCAGAACGTCTCCGTCGTGCCGTATCCGTTGAAGATGTTCGGTGTGAGCACACGTTGGTAACGGATGCAGGCGGAGCGTTCCAGCGGGCTGCCCATGGTGACGATGCCTTTCAGCACGCTGATGTCGTAGGCATGTCGCTCTTGCTCGTCGGCGAGGGCCTCAAGGACTGTCGGCACGCCGATGATGAATGTTATGCCGTGTTTCTGTACATGCTTGAGTGTCATGACGGCATCGAACTTGCCCTGTATGACAAGCGATGCGCCGGCATAGAATACCACGCATGGACCTGCACAGTGCAGACCGCCGCGGTGGAACCACGGGGTGGTGTTCATTGTCACATCCTTGTAGCTCATAGGGAAGTGTATCATGACATCGTGGGCTGAGAGCACCTCGTTGATGCTCGTGATGCTGACACCCTTCGGGCGTCCTGTAGTGCCCGAGGTGTAGAGACGTGTTGTCTCGTCATAGATATTGTATTCGCAGGTGAACGGAGGTTCTTCCTCCGATGCTCCCTTGACGTAATCGTCATAGGAGATGATGTCACCGCTTGTCTTTCCTCCCACGACAATGATGCGCTTAGGAGTATAGTCGGCAATCTCGACAGCCTTCAGCACGTCAGGAAGTTTGGAGTCGCAGCAGAGGATTACCATAGGCTTGGAGTCCTCGATATTGAATGACAGCTCTCCGCAGCTTACCCTGTAGCTCACTGGAGCACAGACTCCATGCATCTTGTGGGCGGAGACGTATGCGAACGCAAATTCCGGGCAGTTGAGCAACTGCATCATGATGACATCACCCTTGCTGAATCCGTCCTTTGCCAAGGCGTTGCACAGGCGGTTTACATCACGGTTCAGGTCGGCGTATGTCCATGTAGTGCCGGTTTCCGGGCATATCATGGCCTGTCTTCCAGCGTATCTCCGCACATTACGCATGAAGCCTTCTATCCAGGTGTAACGGCTTTCGAAAATTGTCTTGAAATCATTCATGTTCTTATATCGTTTTACGTATTGAATCTATAGTCAGTCACTTACATTCGTATCTGCAAAATTAAATAAAGTGTCTGACGGAACAAGAATGATTATGTCCAAAATTACTGAAATGTTGTTTTTTGATGATGAAATGTTATTTTCCCTCAAGCCATTTGCACACCTCTGCTTTTCGTGTGCGGCTCACGTTAATCTCCGGATAATGGTCTCCAGTGAGGTGTATGGACATCTTTCCGTTCCCGAGTCTTTCCGTTCCTGTGACCTGCTCGAGAGGTATGATGTATTTGCGGTTTACACGCATGAAACGTCTCGGGTTGAGCTGCGCCGCGACATCGTCAAGGGTGGCTTGCAGGGCATACGATGTGCCGTCCTGGAGCTTTATGTAGGTAGTCTTCTGCTCTGACAGTATATACCTGATGTTCGCTGTGAGTATGACCTTCTCGCCCTTTGTGGTCTTGACGAGAAAACGCTCGCGGTATGTGTCTTCGCCCGTGACGTTTTTTCTCTGTCTTCGCCTGTGCGGCATGAGGAGATTGCGCGCTTTGCTGATGGCAGCAGCCAGTTCCTCCTCGCCGACGGGTTTGAGGAGATACGACAGGCTGTTGTATCCGAAAGCCTGTAGCGCGTGCTCCTTATGTGTCGTGGTGAAGATTATCGGCGTGGTCTCCGGAGCATAGTTAAGGGCATCGAAGCTGAGACCGTCCTGGAGCTGGATGTCGGCGATGATGATGTCTATGCCGTAGTGGCAGTATTGCAGGAAACTCTTCGCCTGCTCCACGGAGGAGATGGGACCGATAATCTCTGCTTCCGGTTCTGCCTTTTCGAGCATGTTTTTCAGGAGGCGGTAGTCGTATATTTCATCTTCTATGATAAGTATCTTCATATGCGGTTATACGGTTGTACGGTTATGCGGTTGTACGGTTTCTTCTGTCAGGGTGTTGCTTACAGTGTAGGGACGTACCGTGGTGCGTCCGCAACGGCGTGAAAC
>JAIDEM010000004.1 GCA_029054825.1 Prevotella sp.
GTCGTAGACGGTGCAAAGGGCGTGGAGACACAGACACGTAAGCTGATGGAGGTCTGCCGTATGCGCAATACTCCTGTGATAATCTTCGTAAACAAGATGGATCGCGAGGGACGTGACCCGTTTGACCTCCTTGACGAACTCGAGCAGGAACTGCAAATCGGTGTGCGCCCGTTGTCATGGCCTATCAATCAGGGCGTGAAGTTCAAGGGCGTATATAATATATATGAGAATCAGCTGAACCTTTTCACACCTGATAAGCAGCGTGTCACGGAGAAAGTCACTGTGGACATTGACAGCACGGAACTGGATGCCCATGTCGGCGAGCAGGATGCGCAGCATTTGCGTGAGGATCTCGAGCTTGTTGCCGGTGTATATCCTGAGTTTGATGTGGAGACATATCGCTCTGCCGAGGTGGCACCGGTGTTCTTCGGCTCCGCCCTCAATAACTTCGGTGTACAGGAACTGCTCGACTGCTTTGTCGAGATAGCACCGTCTCCTCGCCCTACCAAGGCAGAAGAGCGCGAAGTAAATCCGGATGAACCAAAGTTCTCGGGCTTTATATTCAAGATTACAGCCAATATAGATCCGAACCACCGGTCATGTATCGCATTCTGTAAAGTCTGTTCCGGCAAGTTCGTCCGTAACCAGCCATACCTCCATGTCCGTAACGGCAAGACTCTCCGATTCTCTTCTCCTACGCAGTTCATGGCACAACGCAAGTCGACCATAGACGAGGCTTGGGCGGGAGATATAGTAGGTCTGCCGGACAATGGCGTATTTAAGATAGGCGACACTCTTACAGAAGGCGAGAAAATACATTTCCGCGGTCTGCCATCATTCTCTCCTGAACTGTTCAAGTATATTGAAAACGATGATCCTATGAAGGCAAAACAGCTTGAGAAGGGCATCAGCCAGCTGATGGACGAGGGTGTCGCACAGCTGTTTGTCAATCAGTTCAATGGCAGGAAGATTATCGGAACTGTCGGCCAGCTTCAGTTTGAAGTTATCCAGTATCGTCTGGAAAATGAGTATAACGCCAAATGTCGCTGGGAACCGATACACCTGTACAAGGCTTGCTGGATAGAGAGTGACGATGAAGCGGAGCTTGACAATTTCAAGAAACGTAAGTATCAGTACATGGCTAAGGACCGTGAAGGCCGTGATGTCTTCCTTGCTGACTCCGGATATGTCTTGCAGATGGCACAGGAGGATTTCAAGAACATCAAGTTCCACTTTACAAGCGAGTTCTGATTCTTGATACCTGTCTTGTTTAGTCTATAGGGGCCAAGATAACCATTGCGACTATCATTGCATAACAGCATAACTGTTCAACCGCAAAAAAGAAAATCCTATGCAACGTATAAAGAACAATCCGACTTACAAAGAGAACGTAGAGTTATCTAAGGTTGAGTATTTCCTCGGTTCTGACCTTCAGCCTTTGGCGGACGATGCTCTCTCCCGTGCACAGTTGCGTGGAGAACTTGATGATGCCATTTCTCTCCTTTCCGAACGTGAACAGCTTGTCCTCCGCGCCTTCTACGGTATCGGTGCGCCTCAGATGACCTTTGCCGAGATAGGCGCGACCTATGGTATGAAGCGTGAAAGGGCACGCCAGATACGCGATAAGGCTCTCCGTCATTTGCGTTCCAAGACGAAATTGCTGATAGGGTAGTAGTTCTTGGCATCTTGCAGATAAAGGTAAAATGCCGGTCCGCCTACCATAACAGTCATGTATAAACAAATATTGCTATTTATATAATTTAATGAGAAAGATTATTATCCTGTCACTGCTCTGCATGCTGCCTCTTTGTATCCATGCCAAGAAGTCAAAGACTGCGAAGCAAGGGGCAAAGTACAGCACTACGCTTTATATGTTCGGCATCTCTGCATCGTTCAATGACAGCACCGTCTATTTTACCGATGTACAGGAAGTCGATAGCGCGTATTTTGTGCGTAAGGTATATCTCGGAGGATACAAGAGCTACTCCGATCAGATGAATCTCTATTTCCAGAACAAGACAGGTGAACGCCGCACGAATGCTGTCTATTTCAAGAAGAAGCGTTCCAAGGCAGAGAAGACTCTGGCGAAGATACGCAAGCGCTATGCCAGTTCGGGAGTAATCATGAAGTCCGTTCCGGCAGAAGAGTTCACTTTCCAGGGTGTACGCCCTGATGAAGAGTAATATTGTGAAACACCATTTCGCCATAGCAGACAATCTTGTCATCATAGATTTCCTTGAAGAAGATGAGACGACAGGCGCACATCTCTTGCCTTCCTTTGAACCTTTTCGTGTCATGGAGGTAGAAGATGATGAGACTATGTCTGACTCCGATGCTGACACTGTCGATGCTGCCGTAATGTCCGGTGTGAGGACTGCAGCTCCAATGCTTCATTTCACCGTTGACCTTAGTCTCCATCCTATGCCTAAGGATAAGCGGCAGCGTATCCGCACATTTGATACAGGTAGCGGAAATACTATCGTAGACAGGCTTTGCGATGGAGGATACCAGTTTGTCATCAGTGATGTGTTCGATAAAGACTGTGCCCTGCTCATATCAAATGCCGACTTCTCACGATGCCGATGCAATATTACAGGCACAAACGATATGAGACGATTCGGGCTGAACAACGCACTGATGCTTGCCTATGCCTATGCTGCCAGTTTCCACAATACGTTGTTTGTCCATGCATCACTCGTGCGTCATAGAGGTAAAGGTTATGCATTCACAGCAAAGAGTGGTACAGGCAAGAGCACACAGGTGGCTAACTGGCTTAAGACTATCCCTGACTGTGATCTCATGAATGATGACAATCCCATAATCCGCATCATTGACGGCAAGGCATTTATCTATGGAAGTCCGTGGAGCGGCAAGACTCCATGCTATCGCCGTGTCTGCGCACCTCTTGGGGCAGTGACGAAAATCTGCCGTGCCGTGGATAATAGGGTGGAGCGCCTCTCGCCATTAGTGGCGTTCGGCATAGTCCTTCCCTCCTGCGCAGCCATGAAATGGGACCACACATCGTATTCGCATATATGTGACACGGTTACGGCACTCGTCTCTGCCGTTCCTGTCTATGTGCTCCACTGTACGGCATCTCCAGAGTCTGCCACCGTATGTCAAAAAGCCATTGCCCATGACGATTGACAACGCAAAGCTTTTCCCTGTCATCGCTCAGTTATTGCATGAGGGACATACCGTCATATTGCCGTTGCGTGGCAACAGCATGCGCCCGTTTCTCGTCCACGATCGTGACAAGGCATTGCTTGTCTTGCCCGATGTGCTGAAGAAAGGTGACCCAGTGCTTGCGGAAGTGTATCCTACGCGTTATGTCTTCCATCGCATAGTGGCGATAGACGGTGATAACATAACTCTCCGCGGTGACGGCAACAAGGATGTTGAGCATTGTCGCAGGAAAGATGTTGTGGCACTTGCCAAAGGCTTTTACAGGAAAGGCAGGACGACTCTTGACAGCATCGATTCCCCGAAGTGGCGTATCTACAGCGCCTTGTGGATGATACTTCTGCCTGTACGGCGTTATCTGCTGAAACTCCACGATATACTTTTCCATTCGCGAAAGCCTCTTGTCAATTAGACAGCCGGTATCCTTGTGGCTCTATTGGGGCAAGTCGTTATATATAATATTAAGGTATACACCATATACTAAGCAAAAATATCAGTAGCAATGAAAAAGAAACCAGGCTTTATGCTCCGTTCCGTATGTGGGGAGCAGTTCTTGATAGCGGAAGGTGAAGAAAACATAGATTTCAGCAATCTTGTCTCACTCAATGAGACATCGGTCTTCCTGTGGAATGCGATAGACGAAGAACAGGAGTTCACCATTGACGAACTTGTAGACATTCTTCTCTCCGAGTATGAAGTCCCTCGTGACACAGCCCGTGAGGATATCGAAAGCCTTTGCCGTAAAATGATAGATGCGGGTATAATAGCCGAGTGATAGTCTTTTGTGTATGACTTGATGTGGAATATCTGTGGTTACAGCTACTTTCCCATATCGGAAACATATAAAAACTATAATATTAGGACTATAAATGCAGATGCACGCGAGATTTCCTCTGCGTGCATCTGCATTTTTGGAGTGAACCGGAGGGGATTCGAACCCCTGACCCACAGCTTAGAAGGCTGTTGCTCTATCCAGCTGAGCTACCGGTCCATCACCAGTTTAGTCGTTTCGAAATGCAAAGTTACTAATAAAAACATGTAAAAAGAAATATTTGAGAAAAGATTATTTATTTTTAACGGTTAAGTGCGGTTCTGCGGTTATACGGTTTTGTTGTCATTAGGATTGTCGTTATGGACTATGTCATTTAATTTTGTTGTCCCACTTATGTTTGAGGATATGACATAACAGCGGAATCGGCGTTTCACACCGCCTGCGGACGCACCACGGTACGCCCCTACACTTGTGGTGAGATTCCCTGTATGGGTGTAGTCATTCTCCGTAGTCATTGCCATAGCACAACCATCTCTCTGCGAGAGTATCTCCGCGAATGTAGGGACGTGCCGTGGTGCGTCCGCCTTGCGTAAAACGCCGTTCACAGTGCGGTTATACGTTTTTTGTTATCGTTAGGATTGTCGTTATGGACTATGTCATTTAATTTTGTTGTCCCACTTATGTTTGAGGATATGACATAACAGCGGAATCGGCGTTTCACACCGCCTGCGGACGCACCACGGTACGCCCCTACACTTGTGGTGAGATTCCCTGTATGGGTGTAGTCATTCTCCGTAGTCATTGCCATAGCACAACCATCTCTCTGCGAGAGTATCTCCGCGAATGTAGGGACGTGCCGTGGTGCGTCCGCCTTGCGTGAAACGCCGTTCACAGTGCGGTTATACTATTTTTGTTGTCGTTGAAGTTCTCGTTTCCGTTAAAAATTAAACCGACACGTAAACCGTATTCCGCCATGTCGCGAATTGGGCAAGCGACGATATGAGAAGCGGTGGACATAATCAATATTCAACACATTAAATATATTATGTATACCCACCACACCCTCTACATAAGGTGTGGAGGACAACATGCCGTAACCTTCAGGGAAAGCCATGAGTATGCTGTTATTCCAGTTCTTCGGCAACTGCGGATTGTTTTTCGACGTGAGATTGCCCCATAACATCCGCAGGCTGAAATACTCTTTCCACCGCCATTTCCTCATGAAGTCAACTACACCGATGAGATTGCTGTTCATCTCCCATGTCAGGAACAACTGCACGTATTGGTCATTGACAAGCTCTGAAGGCGTGATGAGGCTGAACGACTCCTCGTCACTGACATACGACATGTTCGCCTGAGGAGCAAGCAGCAGAGGGTAAGGCACCCTGTCCCATACGATACCTCCTTTGAGGAAAGCACTTGCAAATCCCCAGTCGCCCATGAAGAAACGCTTGTACGCCTTCAGCTCCGTCATCTGGTAACTGTACTGCCCTCCTAACAGCCCCTTCACACCCACAGTATGCGATAGCCCTACGGCTGGAGGATCGCTGTTTACAGGCAGCTGTCCACGCAGTGTATTGCTTCTGCCGTTGCCGGGAGCGTACTCTATGCCTATACTGAATTCCGTTGTGCGCAGCGAACCGTTGTTCCTCGAGATATATTCAGGGTCGTAAACCTCATACTCCGTCCATGTCCCGCCAGTATAGACACCATCACCATACTCCGTGAGATTCTTGAACAGCAGTCCGCCCGTGGCGATGTCATGCTCCGTCTTTATGCCAGCCCTGAACCGCAACCCGTTTTTCGCGTCACGCTCTATCTCCAGCTTCTGGAAGTCATAGTACATCATCTGTGTGTTCTTGTCCCAGTGATATGAAGAGAATATATTGTCACGGTCAGGATGCTGGCTGCGCTCGCCCACATAGCCTATGTCCTTTCTCGCCTCAAGACTTATGCTGTAGGCTGGGAAATCATACGGCGTGTACTTCTTCGGTATGAAAGAGTATGTCATACGTCCCCTGTAGTAATTGTCGTGAAACCTGAATCCGTGGGCATAATATCCTTCAAGAAAGAGATGCCTGCTCAGACGTGTTGTCGTGTTGCCTCCTATCCTCAGACGCAAGCCGTCAAGGTCGTTGAACGACACCAGACTGCTTGTCGGCCCGATGTCGAAGACACTCGGCGAGCCTACAGGAATTCTGTTGTCTACAAAGGCCGTCAGTGTCCATACAAGCCAGTGCAGCCCCTTGATGTCATCTGCATAGCGCAGTATGCGCTTCACATTCGATTCATGCGGCCTGTAAACGTACTCTCCAGTGCTGTCGCCTTCTTCCATATGACGGCCATCATACTGAGCCCAAAAAGCGTCAGTCTGATACTCGGACCTGGCATCATACTTCTCCGTCATCCTGCCTTTCATCACCTTACTGTCTATGGAGTCTGTGGCATGGCCTGAATATCTCTGCGACTTTATGTAACACAGCCTGCCAATGATGCTCCTTGCCTTCATCTCCGCAAGGACATCGCTCTGCGTGAGAACATCCCTGCCGTCAGGCAGTGTGCCGAACTCCTGCACGATATACAGATTGTCTATCGAGCTGAACACACTCTGCCTTGGCAACATCAGCTTTATGTGCCTCAGCCTGTAGAGGCTGTCCCTCTCCGCAATCATCTCTCCAGAGAATCCCGTTTCGCCCTCCTTAGGGCTGAAAAACAGGTGACAGACACTGTCGTTGCATGTCACCGCCTCATAACGGTAATGCCTTGCAGCATTACCGGATAAGGGCGACGGCAGACGCTTTCCGTCCATCCTTATCACACTGTCGCAGATATTCACGTCGGCATATTTGTCGCCGACAAGCACATGCACGATGGCATCAGTGTAGAACATTCTGTTGAGGCCCTCCCTCTTCACTCCGCGGACATACGCCATCCTCTTTTCCGGTCTCCTGCGGTACAGCAAGTCTTCCACACGCTCCTCCGTGAGTATAGGCAACACAAATTTGCCGTTCAGGCCACAGCGCTCCACAAAATCCTTTATCCAGCCGTGGTTCTTGAAAAAACGTCCTTTCGTGTCCAGCGGATTTACATCGTTGATGGCAATCTCCATCTTCTCGTAGCGTGTGGCCTTCTCGTGGTTGCTCCTGCTGCGCATGCCAGTCACGCAGTCTGCCAGGATTCTCTCTACCGTCTCCATGGCAAGAGGCTTGGTCTCTACGGCCACAGTGGAGTCCATTTGTACCATGACTGTTATGGAGTCTCCAGCCTCTGCCGGCATCAGGCTGTCTGTCGCGAGAGCCTCCTGCCCGATAGTAATCTTCTCCGTGGCAGCCGTCGAGCCCGCCACCATTATCACTGCACGCATGTCACCACAGCTGCCGTGTGCGGCAAATCCCGTCACGCACGACAGCAGTATCCATAGTGTTATGATGCAGTCTTTTCTCAAAATATGTGTGGGCTCCCAGTTTTATTCCTTACCGTTAAGGTTATGGTTGTCTTTACGTCATTACATGTCTCCAGCCGTTATAAAATCTCATATTGCAAAGATAGTCGTTTTTCTGTAATTACACAAGAAATCGACTCTTTTTTGTCAGTTACGTATGGTTGTGGGACTTCTGTTAAGCTCCGTGTTATGGTTAAGGTTAAATAAAAAACTGTGAAATCCGCGTGCTTGATATGTCCCACAGATTACACAGATTTCCACAGATATTCTGGTTAAGGTTCTGGTTAAGGTTAAATAAAAAAATCCGTGTCATCTGTGCAATCTGTGGGCTGTAGATATTGTCACGCATATTCAACGGATTCTCCGCGCGACTTCAACCCTAACCTTTCACTTGATAATACGTCACCTTTTGCCAATAGAAAGGTCACCCTCTACGTGGTGAAAGGTGACCTTCTGTAATGCGTTGAAATACAGATTATTCCTTTGCTGCTGCGTTTTGGTCTCAACATTGATATACGGTTTTGCGGTCATACGTTTTTTTTATCGTTAGAGTTAACATAATGTTTAAGATTGTTTTCGTTCTTGTATGCACACTCGTTCGTTCTTGTACCTTAAGTTAAGGTTAAAAATATTACTAATATTACCTTTTTTATCCTAAATAGTATTAATTTACCCCCCCCTATTAAGACTTTTTATATATAATATATGTACCTTTGTAAAAATGGCAGCACTTACTAATAAGTGTTAAATGTACACAAAATCGCGTTACAGCCTGCCACATATCACGCACATAAGACCACACGTAAAACTATAAACTTAATTCAAATTATATGAAACTGAAACATCTTCTGCTGTTGCTGATGGCAATCGTCAACTTCAGCACCGCAAGGGCGGCGACAGATGAATGGAAGGACGTCAAGTTCAATCCGGATGTACGCTACTCGCAGTGGGTTCTGGACTCGCGTCTCGGTGATTTCTATGGGAACACCAAGCGTATGGGATTCGCGACATTTAACCAAGACCTTTCGACAAAGGCTGATTTCCCAGCATGGAAGCAGGGAACAAGCACAAAGACTGTAACCATGGACTATGTTGCTGGACTTGTGGCTAAGGCTGCGTTAGAGGCGGCAATCCTCTATCAGGACTATGACTGGTCAAAGCCTTGGTTCAAGAGTGTCATAAGTTATGCAAACCAGAATATCAGCGTGGAGACTGGTGGCGGAAGCCTTGATAACCTAAATGCAGCAAAGATGTTCTTCGGCCTGTATGCTCTGGCAAACGGAAATTTCAGCTCAATTGCTGGTGATATGGCAACTAAAGCACAGACTCAGTTGCAAAATGCACAGAAAGGCTTGATGGCCCATAACAAAGGATACTCTTTCCCATCAGGCACAACCCTGAACGGCAAAGACATCTCGGGCGGATGGTTTCATAAAAGCAGTTATACAAACCAGATGTGGCTTGACGGTCAGTATATGGGACCGGCACTGCTCGCACAGCTGATAACAAACGGATACAGCCCTATAACAGGAACCATAGACGGTGACTGGGATCTTATTGCTAAGCAGTTCGTCTGTGTATGGGAACAGTGCTGGGATGAAAACGAGAAACTCCTCTACCACGCTTTCTCTTCCGTAGCAAACAGCACTTGGACTGACGATGCCGAGATATGGGCAACAGCTCAGACTGATAATGCAAAGTGGACAAGCATGACCGCTGGCGGACACTCTGCCGCTTTCTGGGGACGCGCCGAAGGATGGTATTTCCTCGCTCTCGTTGATGTGCTGGAGCAGATGCCTACAAATAATAAAAATTATGCTATTCTGAAAGGCTATCTTGACGAGCTTGCCGCAGGCATAGCTGCACGTCAGGACAAAACAACAGGATGTTGGTATCAGCTTCTGGCAAAAGGCGGAAACTATTCTGCACAGTATTATAATGGGAATGGGGATACAACCGTCTCCAACTATCTCGAATCATCATGTACTGCAATATTTACTGCCGCATATCTTAAAGGCGCACGTCTTAAACTCTTTGGCGACAAGAATGCAGAATACATTGCTATAGCCAAGAATGCATACGAAGGTCTCGTAAACCAGTTCATGAAACAAAAGGAAGACGGTACCGTAGAACTCGTAGGATGCTGTCGTTCTGCTGGACTGGGTACAACAGCCGTTGGTGACATTAAGTTCCGCGATGGCTCAAATGCCTACTATCTGAAAGGAAATGACGTTACTCCTACTCCAATACCTACTTCTTCTTCGAATACTGTAACAGATGGAAAATACACCGAAGGCAAGGTGCTTGGAGGCTTCATCCTCGCTGCTACGGAGTATGAGCGTCTGCATAATGCAGAGAAACCTGTGCTCCTTACTCTCGACCTCCAGCCAAAGTGCTCCCTTGACGGCAAGACAGCCCTTGAAGTCGCTGTATCGGGTGACGGCACAGTCACATACCAGTGGTATAAGGATAATGCGTTGATATCCGGTGCCGAAGAGGCAATGTATGTTCCGACAGTTACAGGTACATATTACTGCCTCATAACTGTAACTCCAGCCTCTTCCCCAGCCAAGGGACGTGCAACGCAAAACAGCGATGGCACTTATACTATAAAGTCGCAAGAAACTAATGTGACTGTCACAGAAGAAACGGAGGGTGGAGATGGCAATGTAAATACTATATGTACTTTTAATGGCAATACCCCATCTGATTCTAGAGTTACGCTTGCGAGTGCAAACATACAATCTGGTTCTATCATATACAAAGAAACAACATGTCCAAATGGAATTAAGCTGGAATCATCTACGCAGATTACTCTAAGTCTTACAGAAGCTGGAACAGTTATTTTTGTATTTAATGCTTCTGGAAAGAAAATAAAAATAGATGGTATTGAATATACAACTGATAAAAATAGCTTGTGTACGATAGAACTTGCAAAAGGTAGCCATGTGCTTTCTAAATCTGACTCAAGTGTTGCACTGTATGCTATAGATTTTGGTGCATCTGAAGATACGAGGAAGACCCCCTCTAACCTTGCTCTCAAAAAGAGTGTGGCATGGACTCCTGCCGTTAATGGAACAATAGCTTTAGGAGACCTTGTCTCATCTTCAAGTACAGGTGACTATACCATTACTTCCGGCAATGATGTTGCTACCTTTGATAGCAGCACAAAGACATTTACCGCTCTCAAGCCTGGCTCGTTTGTTCTTGAGCAGGCAGAGGATGCTACTTATGCAAAGGGTTTTGTCCATGTCTATGTCGCAATAGGCACTGATGTGACAACGGACGACACAAATACTTACACCGTTAAAACCGATCAGACCTATTCCGATGGCATTACCGTAGCTTGTGAAGACATCACCATGACCTTCGGCAACGATGGCTTCTGGACAAGCGGTAAAAGTTATACACAAGGCCAGAATAACCCGTCGCCAGGCAAAGGTTCTGTGCCGACTTCTGGAACATATTATAAGTTCGAACCGAGAAAGAGCGGTAGCCTTGCTGTGAATATATCAATAGGAGTAAGTAGACGGCTATATGTTGTTGAAAGCGACGGCACACTCATAGCCGCAAAAGACAATGACGGTAATGTGGTAACCGGTTCGGCAAGCAAAACGGGCTATACAGGCGATGTGAATTTCAATGTAGCTGCAAACAAGACATATTATGTATATGTTGATGGTTCTAAGGCAAACTTCTACGGTTTCACTTTCACACCATCTGCAGAAACACCCGTAGATGGTAATGTCATCGCGACATTCGAAAAACCAAATGATAATAAAGACGCAAAATTTTGGATTGATACAGAAAAAAATACTATAACAATAGAACGTACAGGCGGTAATCTTCAATTGGAAGACAACAATACCGCTGTAAGGGTGGGAACTTCTGATAGCTATCGCTTGAAATTGACTATACCGTCAGGGGCTACCATGACTGCGATAAAGCTTGAGTCAAAGAGTTCAAACTCTTCAAAAAATGCTACAGTCTCTATTACAGGTACAGACATTTCAGAGACATTGACCTTTGACGCGGGTGGTGATTATGCAGAGAAGACTTTAACTTTCGACCCGTCTGTGAAAGGCCAACAAGAACTGTACCTAAAAGCTTCAGAAGTTAATGCTTGGGTTAGAAGTATAATTATATATGGTGAAGACAAAACCGCGGAGTCAAACTCTAATGCTACATTTAAGTATGAAAACTCTGACCTGACATTCACGAAAGTGGAAGGTGCAGAGAACACGTATGAAGCGACAATAGAGGTCGGCGCGGAGAAGAAAAACACCAACTTGGGTATCAATGTATCGACAGCGGCAGGTGCAAAGGTTGAGTGTGACAACGAAGGTACTGTTTCTGATGCTGATGATAAGACAACAGTAACAGTGAAAGCTCCAGCATCTATTGATTCCCCAAAGACCTATACAGTCACTGTCACTTCTGCAGACGGGACTTTCACTACCTACAAGATTACCGTAAAGTTGAAGAAGCAGGCTATTGTGCTGAAGTATGTGCTGAATGATGATTCTGAGGATGCCACAGAAGAACGGAAAGCTAATGCAGAGTGGTTCTGGGATAAGCTTAAGGATTCGTCAAAAAAGTTTACTGCAAATACTCTCGTCCTCCATGCTTATCTTGCTGATTCAAAAGGCAATGCTACAGCAGAAGAAATCACACCTCTTCCTTCTGGCATAACATACGAAAGCGATATGCCGTCGGTGGCTACAGTAGACAAAGACAAAGGAAACATCACTCCTGTAGGCAACTCTCTTGGCAGAGCGTATATCTACGCCACTTTGGAAAATGCGGAGTATGAAGCAAAAGAGACCAGATGTGCAGTCTATATAAGGGACGGATATACATATAATGCAGCAAATGAAGCTTCGAACTTCGCGCCAGGAATCAACACGTTCAAGTATATCACAACGACAAATGATGCCTCTGGCGAAACCGGCGACCAACTTTTAAGAATGAAATTCGGCGGTTGGAAGTACAATGGCGGTAAGTATATCAAGCCGTCTGTATGCCAAGGCAGTAACTGGACAAGTACCAATAATAATGATTATGTCACCGACAGTTGGGGAAAACCAGCAGACAGCGGTGTAACCGGCATTGACGGTTTTACAAAGGGCTTCGCTGGAGCGAACGATGCCTGTGATGAGTCAATGCAACCAAGTACACATTATAACAGTACGCGTTACGGATGGTTCAAGGCTCCGTCCGATGACAAGAACAATCTGTATGACCCCAACAACATTACAGAGACCTCTCCGTTTACCTTGCCTGTACGTGGAGCGTACATGACATTCGAGCCGATGGTGAACGGCACGTTGAGTGTGTTTATCATCCAGAATGGAGCATGGAACACTTGGAATAATAGTGGTACATATAAAGAAAATGGTGTGGAATACACTTACGGAAAAGGTGATATAAAGAAAGGTGAGTTCCGTCCTCACTCGTTCCAGGTTGTCAATCAGCGTGGACTTACACTTTCACAGTTTTCCACAAAATGGTCGGTAGACACAAAGCAGTCCGTTACGTCTAAATACTACTGTGTTCCTGATGATGATACACATAGTAGAGAGGGTATACTTAGCCCGAATGTTGCAGATTGGCCGGAGTTCAATGATGGTCGCTTGACCGATGGTGAACGTGCAGACATAGTTGCAGCATGGAAAGGCGGTCCTCGTGGTATGCAGAATATTGTGATGTTGCATGACGGTTCGTTCCTTGCAATAGAGAAGGGTATTGTGAAGTATACCTTCCATGTCACAGGTCACGAGACATATTATTTCTTCTCCAACTTCTCCAAGATGGGATTCTGCGGAGCCAACTTCACGCCGGATGCTGATACAGCACAGCCTACCGCAACGCTTGAACTTGATGATGAAGTGGCATATCCGACTGTTACAGCAGCCGAAGACGGAGAATATGAAGGTAATGCCGTAATGAAAAGGTATGATGTGGATAAAAAAGAGTTCGTACCACTCCCGAAGCTCAAGAAGCATACATTCACTGTAACAAAAGCGGATGGACAGACGATTGACGGCGTGAATGTCGAGGGAGTTCAGGCTCCGCAGTTTGAGACCATCACTGTACAGCGTGAATTCAAGCAGGATCAGTGGACTACTCTCACTTTGCCTTTCAATATGACACAGAAGAAAGTCGAGGAGGTATTCGGAGTGGGTACTGAGCTTCTCCTGCTTAAGAGCAGCGAGATGAACGGTAGTGCTGTCAGACTACATTTTATATATCACGAGATACAGAATGTATTACCAGGCTATCCTTATCTTATCAAGCCTACTCTTAAAGATGTAGATGGCAACAACTATTCTAACGGGACAACAGACGCAAGTACAATTGTAGAAACGGACGGTGTTCTTGTTCTTACATCATTCAATGTCCCTGTCAAGCATATAACCCAAGCAGCAAAACAGCTGACTTTCGGCGAGTCAGATCCGTACATTCTGAAAGGTGTTGAAAAATACTGTACCCCAGAGGCTACAGATAAGTATCCATATAGTGTAAAACTTAAAGAAGGAGATGTATTCCTGAGCGATAGTAATGGTAAGTTCTATGTCTCCAAAGGGACATCGTACTGCAAGGGCTACCGTGCATATATGACTACTGCAGATCCTCAAGTCACACCTGCAAAATCAGTAATATTAACATACTCAGGTGTCGAGGATAATCCTGACAATGGCACGGCTACAGAGATAAGTATAGCAGAGCTTTCTTCAGATGCTGTAATGGCATTAGGTCTGAAAGGTGTATATAACTTTAGCGGACAGAAGGTGGCGGACACCGCAGACAATCTGCCTGCTGGCATATATGTTGTGAATGGCCAGAAAATAGTTGTAAAATAAAAAAGACAAGACATTATGAGAAAGACATATATGAAACCTGCATGTGAAGTCATGTATATGGAAAAGACTCCTATGATGAATGTGTCACAATGGGATACAGATAAGACCCCTGATAATCCAAACAAACCGGGCGGAGGAATGGGTGCTGGAGGATCAGGCGAAGAGGTTCCAGAGTCTTCTAAAGGTGGTTTTCCATGGAGTGATGATTTTGATTTCAATATGGATTGATTTATTTCATGCATCATCTGGATACATCAGTATGGATGTGATGATGCTGGAATGAGACTATAGCATGTAGCGTCCGATGGATGTAAGGCTTTCTTTGCCTCTGTATTCATCGGACGCTTTATGTATGGTGTGTGGAGTGCATGGCTTTTTATATTTTCTGTTGATTTTTCTCTGTTTTGAAAAAACTAATAAAACTATTTACAATACAGAAAATCTCAGTAACTTTGCTCTTGACGAGTATATGGAATCTGCATAATCTGCGAAATCTGCGTGACAACATCTACAGCCCACAGATTTCGCAGATGACATGGATTTTTTTTACGATACCATTAACTATAATATGGCACACATTTACGCCCACAGATTGCACAGATGACACGGATTCTTTAATGTAACCTTATCCATAATATCTGTGGATATCTGCGAAATCTGTTGGAGATATTAAGCACGCGGAGTACGCAGATTCTTTTATTTGATCTTAACCAAACTATCTGTATCCTGTCATGTTGTTTCCGTAATGTGTGTTTTATTTTTCATTTCGGGAACAAAAGTGATGACGGACGCAGATATTTGGATAACTTTGCATTAAATGTTTTTGTGAGTTGGCGTATAACCATAATGTTAGCCATAACTTTAATGGTGCAGAAACCACCTAACCGTACTAAACAGTAAAGTCGTACAGCAATCGGCGTTTCACACCGCCTGCGGACGCACCACGGTACGTCCCTACATTCGCGGAGAAACTCTCACAGAGATTGTTGCACTATAATATGCTCACGGAGACCTGCTGAGCCCATACAGGGAATCCCATCACAAGTGTAGGGACGTACCGTGGTGCGTCCGCAGGCGGCGTGAAACGCCGATTCTGCAGTCATGTCCTTAATATACAAAGACAGGAACCAACCTTAATCATGGCGATAACATTAACGGTAATAAAAACCGCATGACCGTGCAACCGCATGACCGTGCAACCGCATAGTCGTGCAACTGCATAGCCGTATAACCTCATAGCCGTATAACCGCATAACCGTAAAACCGCATATAATAAAAACAGCATAGACTTAACAACGCATAAAGGTAAAAAAGCATT
>JAIDEM010000040.1:0-6335 GCA_029054825.1 Prevotella sp.
CTATTCATGCGCGGCGAATTCCGAACCGTTGTCCGTTGTGATTGTCTTCAGCCCCTCTCCCTTGTACGGCAGCAGCAGTCTCCATGCCGCCTTTGCCGGCGGCACGGCCTGCTTCCCGTGCCTGAGCCCACGGCTCACGGTCGATTTGTTCGCTCCAATCGCCTCTGCGATGGATTTTACGGTACTTCCCTTTTGTCGTTCGATATAAATGTAGTACCTTTGCGCCAGGGTTAAGTGTTTGTACATGGTAATGCAAAATTACTTGATCTTCGGGAGACGGCGGCTCCCTTTCTTGTTTTTTTGCATTGCCGGATGATTTTCCTTCCCTGCATCAGTATGACAACCTCGTCGCTACGCTCCGAGAACGTCAGACGGATGCAGGGATGACTATATCTTTGATTCAAGATGTTGCACTTCTATCTTGAATGTTCACGAACTCGCGTATTCATACTTTCTTATAGTTTGTTTGCTTGATTGTATAGACCCTGGAACTCCTTATCCCAGCCTTCAGAGCCTTCAAGCTTAAGCTCAACACGTTCTCCATCGTTTTTTTCGCAGATGAATATGGGTTTATTTTTATTGTAATAACTACCGGGGGATATTGTAAATTCTACTCCCTTTATTTGGATTTTGTCATTTACCGGGATGGATTCGATGAGTTCCAAGTTGCGATCGAAGAATCCTAAGAGCTTTGAGCCATTATTGATGTAGCTACCGTACTTCCATTTGTAGTCTCCAATCACCATCAAAAAATCAAATGTGGTCAGGTCGTAAAGAGAAAGGCCTTGTTTGAGAGTCACGGTATCTTTCGTAATGAAGAAATATGTGACAGGGGCAGTTACTCCATTTATTTGGTTAATGGTAGTAAGTAGCTCGTGGAATTTTATTAATTGTGATGTTTTCATGTTTGTTCTCCGTGATTTGTTCAGTCAATGTTCCAGTATGCATCGGGATCTCCATCAAACACCTCATCGATGGTGTCATCATCGTAGCCCTCTATATCCTGGGCGTATGAGCCGTTGTACCGTTCATAAGTACGCTCATCTTCTTCGTAGTAATCTTCTTCGTAGTAATCTTCTTCGTACATTGTTTTATCTTTTTATTTGGTTTTATGATTCTATACGTGAATTCGGGATAAGAAAATACCTGTAAAAGTTGGTAATCTCGTAGAAATTTTGTATTTTTGTAATTGAAACATAAATAGTTACAAGCTATATAAAATAAACATACGATGATTGCCAACGACAAGATTACGGAAATAATTTCATTTCACATAAGTTTTAGAGTTAGGAACCATTGCCATGTGGCGATCAAAAATCTTAGTGACTTCATCATCTTGCATAGAATCGAAGATGATTCGATCTTTCCTCAATAAGCCTTTATCTTCCAATTCCGTAAGAAGGTTTGTTACTTTCTTCAAAAGCTTCTTCATCTGTTGACAGGAGCTTTGCATCAATGCTTAAACATATCTCTCGTTTCATTTGAATATAATGCCTCGGTCCTCCCCTCGTTGGCGATTAATGTTTTAAAATGAAAAAAGCGTAGGAGTCTGTACCTGTTACCGTCCTTCATACAGAGGCTTCTCGCATTGCCTTTTGGAGTTGGACGGCAACGCAGAAGCCCACGCTTATATATGCAATCACAACATCCGGCTATATTTCAAACAGAAATATCATGCCGAATGCAAGATAGTCATATATCCACGGGCATCTACCGTTGCTCAACACTTGACTCCAATAGAAATTTTGCGAGAATTCCTGTATATCAAGAATCAGCGCGGATAAACGCTTTCTTTTATGTATGTCTTTACATCCCACCTCGCTTAACCCCAGACCGGGGCTTCTGCGAGGCGGTCCGTGAATGCAAAAATAGTAAAATTTCCTAACATCGCAAACTGCTGGGCAAATAATTTTCTTTTTTTTAACGATAGAGGCAGTCTTTGAAAAACAGGATGTTTTATGCTGTTATTCAGGAATTTTTCGTACCTTTGCATGTTGAATTCGTACGATGCCGGTAGAGATTCAGGCTCGGTATTACGGAAAGAATCATACAACATCATAGATGCAATCTGTTATATAATATAAAGGAATAGCGTTACCATAAAAAAGCAACAGAGACAACGACATGAAGAAGTTTATGAACAAGGATATGGGGCAGACAGTGTATTCTGTATTGTTTGCCATCAGTTTTGCCCATCTGCTCAACGACATGATGCAGTCTGTCATACCTTCCATATACCCTATGCTGAAGGAGAAATACGGGTTCTCGTTCGGGCAGATAGGCATCATGACACTGATGTTCCAGCTATCATCGTCTATCCTGCAACCCCTTGTCGGGCTTTATTCCGACCGGCATCCGCATCCTTACTCCCTCTCTACGGGCATGATGTTCACCTTCACGGGCATCATCATGCTCTCCTTTGCCGACAGCTTTGCTACGATAGTGCTTGCTGTGGCGGTGATAGGCATGGGCTCGTCGATATTCCACCCAGAATCGTCGCGCATAGCCCAGATGGCTGGCGGACAGCAGAGAGGTCTCGCCCAGTCCATCTTCCAGGTGGGAGGCAACGGTGGCAGTGCCATAGGCCCTCTGCTGGCGGCGGTGGTTATCCTGCCGTTAGGGCAGGAGTCCATAGCGTGGTTTGCCATCGCCGCCCTTCTTGCCGGCGGCACGCTGTTGCCCGTAGGCAGCTGGTACAAGCGTCAGCTCCACAGGATACGGGCGAAGGCCATCGTGCCCAACCCGGCGGTGCAGTCTCTGTCACGCCGTCAGGTGCGCGGCGCGATACTGACGCTCTGTATTCTCACGTTCTCCAAGTACTTTTACATGGCGAGCATGACGAGCTACTTCACGTTTTTCCTCATTGACAAGTTCGGCGTCAGCATCCAGACCTCCCAGCTATGCCTTTTCGCCTTCCTCGCCTCCGTGGCAGTGGGCACCATTGTCGGCGGCACTCTTGGCGACCGTTACGGGCGCAAGTATGTGATATGGGGCTCTATCCTTGGTGCTGCGCCCTTTGCCCTTGCCCTTCCTTATACGGGATTTGCGGTGACGGTGGCCCTCGCTGTCATCATCGGCCTTGTCATCTCCTCTGCCTTTTCGGCGATACTCGTGTATGCCACCGAACTGAAACCCGACAAGATAGGTATGATGGCAGGTCTTTTCTTTGGCCTTAACTTCGGTCTCGGAGGCATAGGCTCCGCCTTTTTCGGTTGGCTTGCCGACAGGACGAGTGTTGAGTTTATCTTCCAGGTGAGCACCTTGCTGCCGCTGCTGGGCGTAGTGGCAGGCTTCCTTCCCGATATCGAGCGCAGGAGAGGGTAGGGGTTTGGTTATTTTGTCGTTTGGTTGTTTAGTTTTTTGCTCACCCCTCGCTTGGTCGGAATTTGGGTTGTTTAGCTGTTTGAGCTTTGTTTCACGGTAGGAACGGTCTTGGTTCTGTTCTCATTTGATGAGACCTTTTACATTTTTGTCGATACGGAAAATTAAGAGACGTGTATGTAATTGGTTTGCAATATGTTACAATAAGATTTCTAAAGGGTGACATTTCGCCATGCGAAATGTCACCCTTTGTTGTGTAAAATGTCACCCTTTATAAGGCAAAGGGTGACCCTTAGTGGTGTTATCCCGATTCTGTCATCTGATTAGGGGTGATATCACTTGTTTTTATTACATGTTTTAAGTAAGTGAACAAAATTAATGTATTATATAAAGCGCAGTTGTTTTTGAGATGTTTTTCGTTTTAGAGCGAAGAAGCATAGCGGGCTATGCGACTGAGGGAGAAGACGGAAACAGCCAGAAAGAGCAAGTTTTATGCATGCAAGATTATGCCATTTACTTGATTCTATATAGTATCGTTTAATTTTGTTTGCTTACTTATAGCTTGGTTTCTTGGTTCAGTCGGCGTTTCACGCCGCAGCGGACGCACCACGGTACGTCCCTACACTTTTGGCAAGCTTCTCCGTTTTTGTATGGTAAGCGTCCCTGTTTTAGGTATGGTTTGAATATGCTGTTGTAGCCATGAGACTGTAAATGTTTTGTATATTGTCTTCAGTGAAAGTATCTCCGTGAATGTAGGGGCGTACTGTGGTGCGTCCGCTGTGGCGTGAAACGCCGATAAGTAAGTCAACAAAATTGATGTATAGTATAAAATGTAGTTGTTTTTGAGATGTTTTCGTCCTGGAACAAAGGAGCATAGCGGGCTATGTGACTGACTGACAAGGCGGAAACAGCCGAAAAGAACAAGGTTTATACATACAAGATTTTACTGTTCATTTCGTTACAGATTGTATCGCTTAATTTTATTGACTTGCTTATATGCAAGATTGTGCAATTAATTACGGTATCAACCAAACCGCTAAAATGTGTGGTGTGGTTTCTTCATATTCCATAGTGTCGGCATAATTACCGAGCAGGATTCCATGACATTTCAGGCAGATGTCACCCGATGCTTTACGGGAAACTGTGTCTTTTGTTTGGCTTATTGCGACTGTTGCCGGCATATCATTCCATAAGAAAGGAGAAAAAACGTAAAAACAGGCGTGAAAATGGGCGATAGTCGAAAATATTTACTATCTTTGCAGAAGATAAGCTGCACCTCAGCAATGCTGAGCAAGCTCCATTGCATTCGGTTTGCATTATCTTTGCAGAAGATAAGCTGCATCTCGGCAATGTGGACAAGCTCCGTTGCTTCCGGCTTGCATTATCATCATAAGACATTCATTTCAACAAACAGGAAAGGTCCTCGGGACAGAAAACATATTGACGACTATGAGAGCACGTATAGACTGCTTTGTTACATCAGAGAGTCTCGCTTCGCAGCTGCGCGACAACGCCGTGGTGAAGCAGACCGTAGTACTTGACTGTGCGGAGATAAACAGTGGCGAGACCATCTGCAATATTGCCGGCAAGGCGAAGGCCGACTACACTCTGCTGGCCATAAAGGCTGTGCCGTTGCAGCTGGGGCAGTATGCTGTGGAGCGCATGTTGCGCGCCGCCAAGGAGACTGGGGCGGCGATGGTGTACAGCGATTACTACAAGACGCTTGGCGGCAAGCGCGAGAAAAATCCTGTGATAGACTATCAGGAGGGTTCGCTGCGTGATGATTTCGACTTCGGCACACTGCTCCTCATCAAGACATCCCTGCTGAAGGAGTATGCCCGCGGCCACGCCACGATGGCGCAAGGCCTACAGTTTGCCGGTCTTTATGCCCTGCGTCTGTGGCTCTCTACCAAGGGCGAGCTGTTCCATCTTGACGAGTTCCTCTATACAGAAGAGGAGCAGGACAGCCGCAAGTCCGGCGAGAAGCAGTTTGACTATGTCAATCCGCGTAACCGCGAGGTGCAGGTGGAGATGGAGAAGGCCGTCACGCACCATCTCGAGCAGATAGGCGGGCTGGTCGACCCGCAGGACTATATCACGCCGGACTTCAGCGAGCAGGAGTTTGACATCGAGGCCTCAGTGGTCATTCCTGTGTTCAACCGCGAGAAGACCGTCCGCGACGCCGTGGAGTCAGCCCTTGCCCAGGAGACGAAGTTCCCGTTCAATGTCATTGTCGTCGACAACCATTCTACCGACAACACTACAGAGATACTCCGCGGACTGGCAGCCTCTGACTCACGACTGATACACATCATTCCCGAGCGCGAAGACCTCGGCATCGGCGGCTGCTGGAATGTGGCAGTAGACTCCCTGCACTGCGGCAGGTTTGCCGTGCAGCTTGACTCCGATGACCTCTATTCGTCGCCGAAGACATTGCAGACGATAGTCGACGCATTCTACCGTCAGAAGGCGGCGATGGTAATAGGCTCTTACCGTATGTGCGACTTCGGTCTCAACACCCTCCCTCCAGGTCTGATAGACCATAAGGAGTGGACTGCCGACAACGGCATGAACAACGCCCTGCGCATCAATGGCCTCGGTGCGCCCCGTGCGTTCTTCACCCCGATACTGAGACAGTACCGTTTCCCTAACACGAGCTACGGCGAAGACTATGCCCTCGGACTGGCATTCTCGCGCAAGTACCGCATCGGGCGCATATATGACGAGCTGTATCTCTGCCGCCGATGGGGCGGCAACAGCGATGCTGCGCTCTCTGTAGACAGGGTCAATGCCAACAATATGTACAAGGACCGCCTGCGTACAATGGAACTTCGGGCGCGCATAGCCATGGAGGCGAGGGCAGACCGTCTTGACGGCGGCACATCGCCCGATGCGAGCACGGCAAAGTTGCAGCGTTTCTTCAACCGCCAGCTGGAGCTTTGGGACGATGCCCGCAAGAGATACATAGACCTCAACGGCGTGCAGGTGCGCGAAATCACTGACGAGAGCACCGG
>JAIDEM010000040.1:6345-8557 GCA_029054825.1 Prevotella sp.
AACAGGCGCAAGCATCAGCAAGGCTGTCATCGCCAAGCGCCCGTGCTTCCTCTGCAAGGCCAACCGCCCTCAGGAGCAGATGGTGAAGCGGCTGGACGACACTCTCGACATGCTTGTCAATCCGTTCCCTATCCTCCCCACGCACTTCACCCTCCCGTCGCATACCCATCAGCCACAGCTGGTGAAGGAAGTGTACACGAAGATATACCGTCTGCTGGAGCATTATCCGGATATCATGGTATTCTACAACGGTCCGAAATGCGGTGCCTCCTGCCCGGACCATCTTCATCTGCAGGCTGGTACATCGGGTATCGTGCCGTTGCAGGCACAGTGGGCGCGTCTCTCACGCTCTCTCCAGCAGCTCATACAGATAAACGAGGGCGAGGATATCTCCCTCATCCACGACTACGTATGCCCTGCACTGCTTGTGCGCTCGCATTCGGAGAAATCGTTCAGGCAGATGTTCAAGACCGTATATGACGCTCTCCCAATGCAGGAAGACGATACGGAACCGATGATGAACATCCTCGGCTGGCGCAGCGGCGAGGAGACTCTCACCGTGATATTCCCGAGAAAGAGACACCGCCCTTCATGCTATCCTGTCCCTATGGTGTCGCCTGGCGCGCTTGATATGGCAGGATTGGTCATCACTCCGCAGGAGTCTGATTTCAACACCATGACGTCACAGACTGCCGTAGACATACTCCGCGAGGTGGCACTGTCGCCGAAAGAGATGGATAGGGTGGTGACGAAGATTGCCGGGAAACAGAAAAACGATGATGCAGACATGAAGTTCGAGAAAGTGCCACATGTCACTGTTGGCATCATCTCAGGCGAGGAGATACGTTTCTCGCTTAACACCCCATATACGGCAAAGGGCGAGACCATCGTGGGAGAGCAGACCGTGAAACATTCCGAGGGAAGTATCCTCTGGAACGGCAACGAGTACCGCGAACTGGCCTTTGTCCCTGGCAAGGCCGAGGGCTCCAGGACAGAGGCGTCTTTCACGATACATGATGTCACCATCGGTGTCAACTTCCATTGGGAACGTCTTGAGGAGCAGACCTTCAAGGGCTCTCTGCGCTTCGTTGTCCATGAGGGCAAGGTATGCGCGATAAACGAGCTTTCGGTAGAAGACTACCTCACGAGCGTTATCTCTTCCGAGATGTCGGCAACCTCCTCCTTGGAGTTGCTCAAGGCTCATGCCGTCATCTCCCGCTCATGGCTTCTCGCGCAGATGCAGCACAGGAGCAGGAACAAGGAGCAGGGGACGGGCTTCTTCTCTTTCATAAAGAAGGACAACGAACTGATACGTTGGTATGACCGTGAAGACCATACCATCTTTGATGTCTGTGCCGATGACCACTGTCAGCGCTATCAGGGCATCACGAAGCAGACATCCGCCCATGTCCGCGAGGCGATACGCCAGACGAAGGGCGAGATACTGGTATCGGGCGATGAAATATGCGATGCACGTTTCTCGAAGTGTTGTGGCGGCATGACGGAAGAGTACCGTTATTGCTGGGAGAATATCAGCAAGCCTTATCTCGTCTCCATACCTGATCCTTACTGCGATACGCATGATGTGAATGTGTTGCGGCAGGTGCTCAACGACTATGACCAGGAGACGCAGGACTTCTACGAGTGGGAGGTGCGCATCAGCAAAGCCAAGGTGAAGTCTCTGCTTATGGAAAAGTTGCATCTTGACCTCGGCAATATTGTTGCCATGGAACCGCTCGAACGAGGCAAGTCGGGACGTATCTCGCGCCTGAAAATCATAGGCACGGAGCGCTCTTTCACCATCGGCAAGGAGCTTGAGATACGCCGCGCGCTGTCGGATACCCATCTCTACAGTTCGGCTTTCACCGTCACTGACGACGGCGAGGACTTTATCCTGAAAGGCAAGGGATGGGGACACGGCGTGGGTCTGTGTCAGATAGGTGCGGCAGTGATGGGAGAGCAGGGGTTCAAGTATGACGAGATACTGCTCTATTATTACAAGAATGCTGAGATAAAGAAGATTTACAGATGATGGTCCGTTTTTTGTCTGCCGGGCAGTGTTGCACAGTCCGGCAGACAAAAACTGCTTTATAAAGGCTTTGTACCCATAAGTGTATCTGTGAAACGCTTGCAATCTGTTGGGTAAAGCTGTAATTTTGCAGGCGATTTATGCGAGTTGTCGGTTGATGGTTGTGGAGTGTCGGTTATTGAC
>JAIDEM010000041.1 GCA_029054825.1 Prevotella sp.
CATTTCATACCTACTAGTAAGTATTTATCATTTGCTGCTTCAGAAATCTCTTGACTTTCTCACAAATAATTATTAATTTTGTACACAAAATTATCTGCAATATGAAATTATCAGAACTACATACGGGTGAAAAAGGTATCATCGTCAAGGTACTTGGACATGGAGGCTTCCGTAAGCGCATAGTAGAGATGGGCTTCATCACAGGCAAGGAAGTGACAGTATTGCTAAACGCCCCACTGCAAGATCCTGTCAAATATCTCGTCATGGGCTATGAAGTGTCCATGCGCCGTGATGAAGCCGCAATGATAGAAGTAGTTTCCTCACAAGACATACAGAGAGCAAATGATGTGCATGACGTGCAGGGCATATTACTTCCCCATGACGAAGAAGAAGCTCTGTACAAGATGGCAAAAAAGAAACGCCACCATATCGACGTGGCACTTGTGGGTAATCCCAATTGTGGCAAGACCTCACTGTTCAACTATGTATCCGGTGCACATGAGCGTGTCGGCAACTATTCTGGTGTAACTGTAGATGCAAAGGAAGGCATAGCGCATTTTGAGGGATACGAGTTCCATATTGTCGACTTACCTGGCACCTATTCTCTCTCGGCATACAGTCCAGAAGAACTTTATGTAAGGAAACAGATTGTAAACCATACTCCAGATGTCATTCTTAATGTCCTTGATGCATCGAATCTTGAGCGCAACCTTTACCTCACAACACAACTCATTGATATGCATCTACGTATGGTCTGCGCACTCAACATGTTTGACGAGACAGAAAAGCGTGGAGACCGTATCGACCACGAGAAACTGGGAAGCCTCCTTGCCGTGCCCATGATACCTACAGTATTCAAAAGCGGCAGAGGCGTACAGGAATTATTCCACACCATAATCGAGATTTACGAAGGCAAAATCAAGGAAGGTCATATCCACATCAACCACGGGAAATATATAGAGAAAGGCATTGACAGCATGCGCCCATTGCTGTATATGGACGAAGATGTTAAGCGCCAATATTCTACCAGATTCGTGGCCGTGAAACTTCTTGAAGGTGACAGCCAGATAGAGGAATATACACATACTCTCCCCAATGCAGACAAGATATTCGCCATGAGGGACAAGACAGTAAAAGACATTGAGCAGGAACTTAAAACCGATGCAGAGACCGCCATCATGGATGCAAAATACGGCTTCATCAACGGAGCTTTGCAGGAAGCTGAGTATGGAATAGGCTCTAAACAAGATACATACGAGGTGACACATCTAATAGACCATGTCATCACCCATCGCTATCTCGGCTTCCCATTATTCTTTGCTGTGATATTCATGATGTTTGAAGTGACTTTTACCATAGGTCAGTATCCTGCTGACTGGATAGAGGCCGCCGTAGCATGGTTCGGCAATTATATCAGTACATATATGCCAGACGGCCCTCTAAAAGACATGACTGTTGACGGTATCATAGGCGGTGTTGGCTCCGTCATTGTATTCCTGCCACAGATTCTCATACTGTACACATTCATATCCTTCATGGAGGATTCCGGATATATGGCACGCGCAGCCTTCATAATGGACAAGCCCATGCACAAGATGGGACTGCACGGGAAGTCGTTCATACCGCTGATTATGGGCTTCGGCTGCAATGTGCCGGCAATAATGGCCACACGTATGATAGAAAGTAGACGCTCACGCCTTGTGACAATGCTCATCATGCCATTCATCTCCTGCTCTGCACGATTACCTATATATATAATGATTGTCGGCTCATTCTTTGCCGTAAAATACCAAGCTTCCGTCCTCATAGGCATCTATGCTGCAGGAATAATCGTCGCTGTCATCGCAAGCCGTATACTCTCACGGTTCCTTGTAAAAGGCCAAGATACTCCTTTTGTCATGGAACTACCGCCGTACCGTTTCCCTACAGCAAAGGCTATTTTCCGACATACATGGGAGAAAGGCAAGCAATATCTGAAAAAAATGGGTGGCATAATTCTTGTCGCATCCATTATCGTATGGGCTCTCGGATATTTCCCGAGAACACCAGAAGGCACACCTCTACCTGAACATCAGGAACAAAGCTATATCGGAAGAATAGGAAAAACCATAGAACCGGTATTCTATGCACAGGGCTTCAACTGGAAACTTGATGTAGGCCTCATAGCTGGTGTCGGTGCAAAAGAGATTGTAGCTTCCACTATCGGCGTGCTCTACTCTGGTGACAGTTCGTTTGCCGATGATGAAGAAGTCATAGACGGTGATTCTAAATACGACATTCTGCGTCAGAAGATGGAGACAGACGGCATCACAGCTGTAAGTGCAGTAGCATTCCTAGTGTTCGTACTGTTGTATTTCCCGTGTACAGCGGCTATTATTGCCATTAAGAATGAATCAGGATCATGGCGGTGGGCCATATTTGCGACTATATACACCACAGTCGTAGCATGGATAGTGTCTGCCCTTGTTTACCAGATAGGAACAGTGTTTTTAAGATAGATTGTAAGATATGCCCTACTTATAGATTTAAAAGAAACAAGCCATGATGATACAATACATTATTGTTGGAATAATAATTCTCCTTGCCATAATATTCGTGGCAAGGAGAATCTATCTGACTTTCACACGACCGGATAAATGTAGTACAGGATGCACAGGCTGCAAACTGTGGGAAACATGTAATAAGAAAAGTTCAGAATCGTAAACAAAAAGGCACACATCATCACTCCGCATTGTCCTTTTTGATATAGCCTGCATAAACTTTACGTCTTGCACAGGCGATACTTGGCGGCAATACAGGCGGGAGCATATCTAAAGTATGCATAAGCTCTGCGTACAATTCGGGATAAGGTCTGCACATCTTTTCTGCAAGATAAATCATGAATGCCCGACTGCTGTCCCCCTCGTTTTCGTCATGCAGATGTTCAAGACAATAATCAAGCAAATCTATGCGTGGACTTTTCTCGACCGGGAAATCAAGTAACAGCGCCAAAACCATCTGACGGCGAAAAGGCAAAGCAGTTATAGCCAAGTCTGCCAAAGCATCCATATACGGAGCTAGATATTCCAGACGATCCTCCTTGTGCAGATTCTTCAATATCCAAGCAGCATTCATCCGCACACGTTTATCCGTGGAATACAGCAACCATTCCATTATCTGCCTTATCCCATTACTATCGCCTGACAGGTTGGCAGCCATTTGTTTTATTCTCGAGCCAGCGTATCGGGCATGCAGTTCTAATTCATCCATTTTATCATTCATTTAACTATTGAGTCAGCCAGCAAGTGCAATTGCATGCAAATTTACAAATAATGTTTGAGAAAGACTTCATTCGGATGCGGAATTTCAGGTTCTCTCTCGGTATTCGATTGACTTTAGCCTGTTTGTCCGCTATTTTGGCCTAATTGTAAGAATGGTGTTCTGCCATTTCCACTATCAGTTCCGTATATAGAGTCAACCAGCAAGTGCAACTTTTGTGCAAAGTTACATATAATGTTTGAAAAAGACCTGAACATTAAAGATGAAGTGCAACATCTTGAATGTTCACCACTATCAGTTCCGTCTCCCAGTCTCCGAAGTATTCGCCATCAGCCTCTAACAACCATTCATGTATGCTTGTACGGTTCCTGTTGTTGATCGCTTTCGGCTCATGTATCCTTGATGTCTTCCTTTTATATTTCATCCTGTGACTCGTACTGTTGCTATGTATATTGATTACAATGAACAACATACAGTTGCGTTGATGACTGGGATACATCATACTCAGGATGGTAGTATCATCTGGTATTCATGAAAAAGCTAGCGGAAATAATCGGCTTTGATACCGCTACCATGTATGAAAAAAGGAATTGCAAGAGATCGAGAAGCGATGATATAAGTTTGTTTATCCAAAATCAATATTACTATTGGATTCAATTGAGACATAGTCATTCAAGGAGATTGCTATGATGGCGAGACTCCAACAGAAGATATGGCAATACTGACACTTGACAAAACCTTTGATTAAGACAAAACCAGTAAATATGGGTCTAATATGCAAAAGAACACAATATCAAACTTGAGCTATAATTCTATAATCAGATCTTTTTCACTAACCTTATTAGAACTCATTTCGTAATTAATCCATAGCCTATTATCGGTGTCGAGGTTCATGCTACTCTTTGATATTAGGTCACTTTTAAAATTGCCTTATAAAAGCAATGATGGTTCGTTTGGCTTTTCCCCAAACGAACCATCTGGCTGTTTTGCCACCATAAAAGAAAATAAGGTGGCAGAAACTTACATGGCTTGTCTCACGACAAACTGCCTAATTACCTTAATATCTAATACCATGAAAAACACGTTACAAAATTAAATAATAATATCTATAATTACAAATTATGTTATTGTATTTTAATAATAATAAATATCTTTTAACAAGGCATGGATTCCATGATGACACATAGGTATATATTTACATATTTATCACTAAATTCTCATCAAATAGAGCGAGGATTAATTTTAAATACACAAAAAGTCATAATACCCATAAAAAGGTATTATGACTTTATTTTGGTAAATGTAGTTTTCTGACTAAATTACTTTACCTTGGCAACGATTGCCTTAAAAGCCTCTGGGTGATTAACGGCTAGGTCAGCGAGAACCTTACGGTTAATCTCGATACCAGCCTTGTGAAGAGCACCCATCAACTGTGAATAGCTGAGACCCTCGAGACGGGCTGCAGCATTGATACGCTGAATCCAAAGTGCACGGAATGTGCGCTTCTTGTTCTTGCGGTCACGGTAAGCATAGGTGAGACCTTTCTCCCAAGTATTCTTGGCAACAGTCCAAACATTTTTACGTGCTCCGAAGTAGCCACGGGTGAGCTTAAGGATTCTCTTGCGCTTTGCGCGAGATGCAACGTGATTTACTGATCTTGGCATAGTTTTCTTACTTTTAAAAAGTTAGACAATAAGATTAACGGAGACGCAGCAAGTCACGAACCTTCTTTGTATTAGAAGAATCAACGATTTCGAAACCGAGAAGATTTCTCTTCTGCTTCTTTGTCTTCTTTGTCAGAATGTGGCTGTGAAAAGCATGACGACGCTTAATCTTACCTGATCCGGTGAAAGAAAAACGCTTCTTTGCAGCGGAATTAGTCTTTACTTTTGGCATTTTTTTATTGTTTAATTAATTATTAATATATTGTGGCAACGCATATACCGGGCGTTACGCACGTATCTTCTGTAAATCGGTATGAGGACTATTCCTCGAATTTCAGATTTGCTAAAGCCTCAGCTCCTTTTGCATTTGCAGCAAGTCCACCATTTGGAGGAGTCTCGGCATCAGC
>JAIDEM010000042.1 GCA_029054825.1 Prevotella sp.
ATCCGCCCCTTACGCTTCCTGCTCCTCTTTCCGTCTGCGGACGGAAGCTCCATCACGGATTTTTTTTGATTTCCCCCGTCAAATTTCTTGCAAAAATCGTCGATAATACAGAAAAATTCCGTAATTTTGTTGTTGGTAATCATCGTATTTTTATTTTGTGCAACTTGTAAGTATTTGTGTTTCAATTACAAATATGCAAAATTTCTACGAGATTGCAACTTTTACAGGTACTTTCTTATCCCGAATTCACGTAATTATAAGAGAACAATATGATTAAGAAACCATTATTGAAAGATGCTGCTATTATAAAAAAGGCAGTCATCCCGGAAAGTATGTTGAAGTTCTTATCTCCTGCGGTGATTGCTCATCTTGAAAAGGAAGGAGCGAAGGAAAACGGAACATACAATATGGCCGTAGGTGAATGGTTCATAATTGAACGATATTGGCCCGGTGACTATCATAAGTTTGCGACAGATGGTTCACGATCTGAGCTTTCTGTATTCAGAATGGCTGGAGGGTGCAATCATCTTCATACATTCGACCATCCCGGAGCTGAGAAAAGTGAAGTTTACGATTCTCTGTCTGATAAGGATATTCTATATCTACCTGATGAGTTTGACGATGCTGCTGAAATAATAGAGCAGAAATATATTGGTAAGAAACTCCGTGTTGTCGCTCGAAGCGCAGAAGGAATGGACCAGTATGGACATCGCTATTATCTTTTCGCAGTAGAATGATTCTGTCTTATGCACATTATATGAACAAACAATCATTATAACCAAAACTGAAAACTACTCATTATTACGATGATATCCAATCCTGAAAATTTCTTAGATATGGTGCGTACCACCATTTTCAAGCGTAGCCAGATTTTTCAAAAACAATACTCTAATGATTTCAAGAAAGTTCTTAGTGGCTGTAGGCTTGACTATTTTACGTTCTTAACAAGTCATGGTATTGATTCCAGCACCAGTGAGTATGTAGCAATCAAGAAAGTATGGGACAAAATCTTCAACATCCTTACTTCAAGCCTTTCCGGTAAGAGGTCAACGGCCTACACACAGCTTAAGAATCTTCTTAATGGGCTGTTTTCTGAAGATATAGTATATGTTCATAATAAAGAATCTGCACTTTATAGGATGAGAGTGTGTTCGCTGCGAAAAAATATTCCAAGACAGGAGATTTTCCACATACCCTTCAATTTAATACGCAATATCAAAACACAACGATACAGTACTCCAGGCTACCCATGCTTATATCTTGCAAAAAGTCTATATGGTAGTTGGGAAGAGATGCATCGTCCACCAATAGAATCGGCGCTTGTATCTCTTTTTTCTCCTACAAAGGATTTTCGTGTTCTGGATTTAAGAATACCTACAATAGAACGATTTAAGGAATTAGAGACACTATATCTCAAATTTCTGCCAATAATAATAGCTTGTACTATACCTGTAAGAAATATGGATGATATATTTAAGCCAGAATATATTATTCCACAATTTGTCCTTGAGTGGTGTATAGAGAAGGGGTCATCACACCAATTGTTAGGAATAATCTATACATCATCCTTCTTCAATCGAGAGTTTTTTGACCTTGATTATGAGTGGGAGAATATAGCACTCCCAGTTCAAAAAATGAAATCTGATACAAACTATTGCCCTGTCCTGGCTTCTATGTTCCAAGTTTCCAAACCTACCTGTTATGAGTACGAGGTTATGTTGGGAAACTTACGATTGCATAGTTTTAATGATGAGGATAATTGTCAATATTTCGATGGAGACAAGGATAAAACAGCCTATTATATGTCCTCTTTTAGCCTAATGGAAGGGGTGTTGATGGGAAAAGAGAGCGATCTGATATATCGAGATTTGTAATCGAATGTTTAGATTTTTGTCCGAAAGTCCAATGATTCTGTACTTAGAGAACCCGAACTAAAAGCCTCCAACATTAATTAAGATATAAAAAGTGTTAAGAGTATAAAAGAATTTCGGGCATATTTTGAACTGCACCCCAAAAGTTAGACATAAAACTTTTGGGGTGCAGTTCAGTTTACGGCGCAGCCTCTTTGTCATACCCGCCTTCACCGCCGGCATACAGCACTGATATACAGACGCTTGCAGAACGTTATCGGCAACACGGCGGAGGTTTTTTATAAAAAATGTATAAAAAGCTGAAAAATCACACTCCTGATGCAAGGTTTCAGACATTTCATGATTTGATATGGCAGAACAGTTGAAAAGAATCAACAGAATAGTCGATAAAAACAACCGGATAATTCATAAAAGCAATAGAATCATGAAAAAGGAAAAACTTCTGTTCCCGCTATTGGGACTCGGCACACTGATGATGGTGCTTACATCATGCAACAACGACAACGACACAATGGAGACACTCCGCCCCACGGCTCTCGTGACGGTATGCCCGGAGACCGACGGTAGTTTCATAATGCAACTTGACAACACGACACAGCTCGTGCCCGTGAATATGAAACAATCTCCTTTTGAGGACAAGGAGGTGCGTGCACTGGTAAATTATACAGAGGCAGGAGGCGAGACTGCTGCCGCCAATATCCGCAACGTGCAGGTACACTGGATAGACAGTATCCGCACGAAACTGCCGGTGGCAAGTGCTGGAGACGACAACGACGCCCGATACGGCAACGACCCTGTAGAGATAGTGCGCGACTGGGTCACTGTAGCGGAAGACGGCTATCTCACACTGCGTGTGCGCACGCTGTGGGGTACATCCGGCAAGCCACACATACTCAATCTCCTGACCGGGACAGACCCGTCTGACCCTTACAAGCTCGAACTGAGGCATGACGCGCAAGGGGATGTCAACGGATACTGGGGCGATGCGCTGATAGCCTTCAACCTAAACAAGCTCCCAAGGGAAAATTCCGACACGAAAAAGTTCACACTCAAATGGAAATCCTTCTCCGGGGAGAAGTCGCTGGAGTTTGACATACAGATGCGTCCCGTGAAGCCTGAGATTGACCCAAGAGGCATCAAGCACTCGAAAGCCGTAAGATAACCCCATGACGGGAAAGAACATCACTACCTGTACATAGACCAGGGAAACACTCTACTGTTACCGTCTTGCCGAAGACAATAAACAACGCTTGTCTACGTTAGACATAAAAACAGCAATCCCGCAAATGTGCTTTAGGTGGGTTCTATAAATCAGCTTTGTCTGATTTTTGGAGTTATTTTCGAGATTAAATTGTAAGTCGAAGAGGGAACGTAGCGGGCTACGTGGACGATGAGACTTGCGACTTGAGCCGAAAAGAATCCAAAAGACGGCAAAACGTCAACCTACAATCATTAATCATTTTGAGGGAGGAAATTTATAGGACCCACCTTTATGGCAGGAGAGAGACGGGTCACTGCCAAGAGACCCGTTCTCTCTCCTGAGCCAGAACGACAAACCGAAAGACTGATGTCCATAGAAACAGGAAACGAACAGCAGCTCCTCGGCCTTGTAAAGCAAGGCGACCCTACGGCAATGAAGACGGTGTACTCCACACATGTACGCTATCTCACAGCCGTATGCTCGCGTTACATCGTCAACGATGAGGATGTCAAGGATGTGCTGCAAGAGAGTTTCCTGAAGATTTTCTCGGGAATAGCATCGGTGGAATACCGTGGAAAAGGGTCGCTGAGGGGATGGATGACACGGGTGACGGTAAACGAAGCACTCAGATTCCTGCAACGGAACAACCGCATAAGGTTTGTAGACATCTCCATGTACGAGCATGACTTGCCTGAAAAGGAGCCTGACATCGACAGCATACCTTCATCTGTAATATTCCAGCTGATACGAGAGCTCCCTGACGGATACCGCACAATATTCAACCTTTATGTCATAGAGGGAAAGAGCCATAAGGAGATTGCATCGATGCTTGATATTAAAGAAAGTACCTCTGCCTCGCAACTCCATAGGGCAAAGGCACTGCTGGCCGCGAAAATCGCGGCAATACAATAATATGAGTAAGTAAAGAGAATTAAACGAATATATGTATAATGAGGCAAATTATTTGAATCTTGTATATACAAATCTTGTATTTTTGACTGTTCCCGCCTTGTCACTCAGTCACATAGCCCACTATGGCTCTTCGCACCAAGGTGAAAACATCTAAAAAAATAACCGCACTCTATATCATACATTAATTTTATTCACTTACTAAAAAAACTATCATGATGAACGAAGAGTGGCTACATAAGGTCCACGACCGCATGGCGGACTATGAGGCAGACGAGCCGGAAAACCTCTGGACTGCCATAGAAGAAAGGCAGAAGGAGCTGTCCGTGACTGGGCGCAAGGCAAGGCGTCCCGTCATGCTGATGTGGACGAAGAGGGGCATAGCGGCGGCAGCCATACTCGCAGCTGTGGTCTCCGCGGTCATTTACAGACCGAAGGAGCCTGGAGATATGCGTAGTATGCCGCCGCTGTCTGCCCTGACAAAGAAGCTGACCGTGACCTCTCGCGGGGAAAAGCTACTGCTCGCGGAAAACACCGCGCCTGCTCCTGTTGCCGAAGACGGCAAGGACGGCATCATCATGAGAACGGAGACAAGCCTCGATGTCATGGAGAGCCGACAGCCGGCGCAGGAGGAAACAAATCCGGGCGGTGACGAAGGCATGCACGACGAGGGCAGTACAGTCTCCTCACAGGAAGAGACGAGGCTGAGGCTTCCCGATAATCCTGCAAAGAGAAAGATACACTCCGACCGCGGCATGACGGCAACGGACAACGGACATACAGTATCACCACGTAGCAGAAAGTCAGGCACCGGCAACTTGTCCGTGGCGGTATTCACATCAGGAGGAACCGGTTCCATGCTCAACCGCCATTCAGCCACAGGCATATCCGTGAGCAGTATCGGTCCCGAGCATACATACTGGAAAGACGCGCCTATGCTCGGAATACTGCTGTTCAATCAAGGCGAACAGATAGAAACGGACATCAAGCACCGGCTCCCTGTAAGGGCAGGCATATCGTTCACATACAAACTTAACGACAGGCTTGGCATAGAGAGTGGCATATCCTACACAAACCTGACATCAGACATACGCGAAGGCAGCGAAGATCATTATCTCACAGCAAGGCAAAGGCTGCATTATATAGGCATCCCGCTGAATATGAAATACCGTATCCTCTCATGGAAAAGGCTTAGCCTGTATGCTTCCACTGGAGTACTTGCAGAGAAATGCGTGGCGGCAAGCCTTGACCGAGAGGTCGTGCTTGACAGGCAGGCGACTGGTTCCGAGACGGAAAAACTCCACGAGAAACCCATGCAATGGTCTGCCAACGCTTCCCTCGGACTGCAATGCGACATCATCGAACCGGTAGGACTGTTCGTCGAACCTGGCATAAGTTATTACTTCAAGGACGGCACGACACTGCAGACCATCTATAAGGATAAACCGCTGAATATGAATCTTAACCTTGGCATACGTCTCACATTCGGGAAATGACCGTGGGGTGGTTTGGTCGTTTAGTCGTTTGGTGGTTTAGTGGTTTGGTTATGTAGTTATTAGATTATCTATTTAGGCTATTCCGGCTATCAACCAACCGTATAACCGCATAAACCGTGCAAAATCCCTACGGTTTTCTTGCATAGTTCGCGGAAAGTGCGTACCTTTGGGACACAATTAACCGCACCATTCTAATACATAAACAATAAAGGAACATGTCAAGAAAAATACAGAACATTGCAGAAGACAACTCTTTGCTCATGAGCCAAGAGCATTTCCGCAATCCTTTCTCATTACGTGTGGAGAGATTCTGGCAATGGTTCAGGGAACACTCCGACACCATCGAGAACAGTATTCAACAGAAACGCAACGATTCTGAAGGGATTAACGCATTGATGAATGACGGCCTTTCCATCATAGGCGAGGATATATACTACAATATCGGAGGACACAACGAACTGACCTTCTGCATAGAAGAGCATACAGAATGTCATCACCTCTATCCCTATCTCGTAGCATCTATGCCCGAAGACCTTGGCAAGAAATGGACAGTCTTCCCATGCAAGCAACCTGACGACACCGCCGGCTTTGTGCTCAACATGTACGGTAAGGGCATCGACATGTCAGAACTGAAGGTCTCTCCTACATACGACAATGAGGGGAATCGCTTTGACCTGCAATACTTTCACCCTGTATTTGCTGAACTCAATGAGCAGGAATGCCTCAGCGCATTATACCTCATCATCGAGCTCACTATAGGCGAAGGTGCTTCATACAACTACATCAACCAAGTATATAAGGCCGACAATGACAAGGATATGATTCCTGTCAGCAAACTGGCAGAGACTATGAAGACCATAATCGAGGCGAACGGCAAGAAATATTCGACGAAGCCGGAATCATCGTACTTCTCGTACTCATGTCAGCCTGACGAGGAGGAAAAGCGGCTGCGGCTCGACATCGTCTGCGGAACATCCAGATACATGGCTCTAAACCATGAATATGCTGAAGGAGGACATTATATATATGACAGTCTCGTCGCCAAAGGCACTGCGCCCATTATGCTTATCATGATACAGCCAGAAGGGATGACCGTGGAAGAATTCCTTGATATGCGGTATCAGGTAGAAGACCATCTGATAGAGCTGTTCCGCAATTCGACAATCAAAGGCCTGTTTCTCGGAGGAGCTTACGGTGCTACAGGCACTGCCTACATCGACCTGTTATTGTATGACGGCAGACAGTTTATCGACTATATCAGTAAGGATGACATGCTCTGCAGGATTCTGTCACAGGAGACAGACGGTTCTTGTCCCGTCCAGCTGATGCTAAAGGAGTTCACACAGGACAGCCGTGTGTATCGCCTGAAAAACAATAATGGAAAGAAATGGTGGAACCGTCTTTTCAGACCTTTCACCCACAAAGAGCAATAGCTGTCATCCTATGACTGTATACAAGAGGACCTGACTGGACAAATGGCACAAAATCCCTACAGTTTTCTTGCATAGTTCGTGGAAAGTGTGTACCTTTGTGGCAGATTCGGTAAGGGAATCCGGTGAAAGTCCTGAACAGTCCCGCTGCTGTAATCTCCATTATTCCGTTTTCAGTATATCCACTGATATCCTCCATATACGGATATCGGGAAGGAGAATGCGGAGGAGAAAGTCAGAAGACCTGCCGGATTACCTACAGCCGTGGTACGCTCGTGGGATAGCGGCCATGACAAACAATCATGTTTTCGTTAAGCCAAAAGGCAGGATAAGCCTGCACCCAAGAGACGATGAAAGGTATGACACCACCAAGACAGCTGGTACTGCTGCTGGCAGGACTCATGTACTGCAGCAATGTCTGTGCACAGCAGGATGGCAACATAGTAAGAGAAGACACGCTGTCTGCCGTAAATGTAGAGTCTACATACCGTGGACGCGATGTAAGAAGCACAGCACCGGAGTATTCCATCGGCAGCAATGATTTCAGCAAGCTCGGTGTGACGGACATCGGCAGCGCACTGCACAAGTTGCCGGGAGTGACACTGCGTGACTACGGCGGTGCAGGAGGAATGAAAACTGTAAGCGTGAGGGGCTTCGGAGCACAGCATACGGCTGTCGTCTACGACGGCATATCGCTGAGCGACTGCCAGAGCGGAGAGATTGATGTCTCACGGTATTCCATGGACAACGTGGCGGGACTGTCGCTCACGGTGGGAGACAACGAGGACATCTTCCAGCCTGTAAGGAACGTTGCCTCGGCGGCAACGCTGACAGTAAGGACACAAAGGATGCCGACAGAAGACCTCAGGACACATCTCGCGGCACTGCTGCGCATTGGTTCGTGGGGACATGTCAACCCTTTCCTGCGCATAGAGAAGAACATCTCCTCACGGCTGGGCATCAGTGCCGTAGGGGAATACACATATACCGACAACGACTATCCGTACACTCTGACAAACGGCATAGAGACGACACACGGGAGAAGGCAGAACAGCAGGATGAAATCAGGACACGGCGAGATAAACATAGCCTACCGCCCTGACACACGCAACCAACTGACCATGAAGCTGTACTACTACGACAACAGCAGGCAGCTGCCCGGCACTGTCCACTATCAGGTGAACGACAGCAAGGAGACTCTGCGCGAACAGAATGTCCTGGCACAGACAGGATGGAGGACGAGGCTCACGGAACGGCTGCGGCTGGCATACGTGGCGAAGTTCAGCTACTCGATGAGCGATTACAAGAATCCTGCATATCTTGACAATATCATGGACCACAAGTATCATCAGAGGGAGGCGTACACATCGCTCTGCCTGCTGTACACTCCGACAGAGAGATGGGCTTTCGGGTATTCTGCCGACTACTCGTTCAATAATTTCACGGGAAGTGATGTCGAACTGTACCGCAATCCGTTGAGACACACAGTCCTGCAGAGCGCGACAGGAAGATACAGTCATGGCAGGCTATCGGCTATGGCGAGGCTGATATACTCCCTGTATTACAACGGAGCATCAGCTGGAGCCAGCGCGCCGGACATCAACCACCTGTCACCGTCCATATCGCTCAGCCTGCAACTCCTGCCGGAAGAGGAGCTTTTCGTGCGGACATCGTACAAGGACATCTTCCGCTCGCCGTCGTTCAACGAACTGTACTACAAGCACTACGGCAGCACAGACCTGAGACCTGAGAAGACAAGGCAGATTAATCTCGGTGTGACATGGCGGCACAAGTATGGCAGAGGAAATGAACTTAGCGTCACAGCTGACGGTTATCTCAACAATGTGACGGACAAGATTGTCGCCGTGCCTTACAACATGTTCATATGGACAAACATAAATATGGGACACGTGCGCACACTCGGACTTGACCTGACAGCAAGCATCAGTCAGCATATAGGCCGACAGCATACACTCACACTGGCAGGAAACGGCACGGCACAGTCCGTAAGAAACCGCAGCGACAAGGAGTCGCCGTACTACAACCTGCAGATAGCCTACACACCGGAGTATACAGGAAGCATATCCCTGGCATGGGAGAACCCTTGGACGAACGTTTCTGTCAACGGCACTATGGTCACTGAACGCTGGGCGACAAACGAGCATCTGGCGACGACAATGCTCGAAGGATACAGCGACTGGGGCATCACGGCTTGGCGCGACATACATCTCGGCAACGGGAATCTGCTCCTGCAACTCGATATAAAGAACATCTTCGGGAAGCAATATGAGATAGTGCGGCGATACCCTATGCCTAAACGCAATTGGCAATTTTCAGTAAAATATACATTATAAATTATCAAAAAACAACCAGAAATGAAGAAATTCATCTATCTCTTGGCTGCCGTCTTCGCACTGACAGCCTGTAACAACGAATCGGAGTTCACAGGCCCGACAGATCCTGTACTTATCTCCAACGGACTGTTCATTGTCCAGGAAGGAAATATAAACAAACACATCGACGGCTCCATCGGCTATTACGATTATTTTGCAGACAAAGTGGACAAAGACAAGTTCTTCTCCGCAAACAACATACATCTGACAGGCACCATCAACGATGCCGTAATCTGCGGAAACAATGTCTATATCCTCGGAACGGACGAGAAGACCATCTACGTGGCAGATAAGAACACGATGAAGTGGGTGGGGAACATCCAGCTGGAGATAGGCGGACAGACATTCTCACCACGCCACGCAGTAGTGGACGGCGACAACATCTATGTCTCTACATACGAGCGCAAGGTCATAGCCATAAACGGGACGACCAATTCCATCATGGAGACATACGACTGCGGCAGCTACTCTGAGGGCCTGGCTGTAGCAGACGGTTATCTCTATGTCGCAAACTCCGATTACGGCAATGGCGATGCCTCCGTCTCAAGAATAAACCTGCAGTCCGGGGTATCGGAAAATATCAAGAACGGCATGATGAACAATGTCGTTGATGTGCAGGTATACGGAAACCGCGTGTTCTATCTCGACTCAGGAACATACCTTCAGGAATACCCTTACACACAGGAGAACGCCGGCATCTACGAACTGAAATCGGACGGCACATCGTCATTTGTCACATCTGCAACAGAGATGCTCATCAGCGGACAGATGATCCTCGGCATAGACAACCCTTATTCTTACCCGGCAAAAACGCCAGAGTATTTTATCTACAACATTGAGACTGGCTCAAGGGACATATTCTGCAGTGGCAAGGAAATAGAGTCTCCAAGCAAGATATCCATAGATCCGCTTAACAGCAACGTGCTCATAACATCGCGCCACAACACCTCTGGCTACCCAAGCTACGACACTCCAGGATACTGCGCCATATATCGTATAACAAACGCCGGCAATGGAAAATACACAGGAACATATCTCGGAAAGTTTGATTGCGGTGTCGGCCCGTCATACATCATTCCTAATATGAATTATGTACAGTGGTAAATTTTATGTTGTTATAATTTCAGCGGTGCTTGCCTTCCTCACTTCCTGTGCGGGTGGCGGCACCACTTCTGCTCTTGAAGGGACAGAGGCCGTCAGCATGAAATATGCCAGACTGCTCACACTTCATGAGGGTGAGGGTTTTATCTCGGCAGAAATCAAGAATCCATGGGATACTACAAAGATTCTTCACCGATATGTACTTGTCCCTAAAGGGCAGGAAAAGGAACTGCCTGAGCATCTTCCCAAAGGAGATGTCATCGGCATTCCTCTCTCTCACAGTGTATTTGGCGGTTCGGTACATATCGGTCTCATTGACCAGCTTGGCGCATACAGCAGTGTAAGCGGTGTATGCGACCTGAAATTCATGAACATAGAGAAGATACACACCGATGCCAAGAACGGGAAGATTCATGACTGTGGCTCAAGCCTCAGCCCTGACATAGAGACGATTATTGATGTCGCGCCCGATGCTATCCTGCTTTCACCGTTTGAGAACAGCGGCTCTTACGGCAAACTCGGCAAGCTCGGCATTCCGCTGATAGAGTGTGCCGAATATATGGAGACAAGCCCTCTCGGCTGTGCAGAATGGATGAGATTCTACGGACTGCTCTTCGGAAAGCAAAGGGAGGCCGACAGTCTCTTTGCCTCAATAGAGAAAGAATATAATCAGCTGAAGACTTTGGTGAAAGGAAAGAGACGACCTACCGTTGTCACTGAAAAGAAATACGGGGCGGCATGGTATGTCGCAGGAGCAGGCAGCACCGTGGGACAGATGCTTGCCGATGCCGGTGCCGATTATATATTCGAGGACGAGAAGTCATCTGGTGCATTGCCATACGACCCGGAGACTGTCTTCGACAGGGCGCAGCAGGCACAGATATGGCTCATTAAATACAATCAGGAGAAGCCTCTCACCTACTCCCAGCTTTCCAGAGAATGGACCAACTACACAAGGATGGAGGCATTCAGGAACAGGAATATCTACGGCTGTGACCTCGGAAAGACAATGTATTACGAGGAAACGCCTTTCCATCCTAACCTCCTGCTGAAAGACTACATAAAGATTTTCCACCCCGAAATCCTAAAGGACTACAAGTTGAGATACTACAAATGCTTAGAATAGCTTTCTGCATCATATCGCTCGCGGTTTTGTCCATGGCAAGCATCCTTATCGGGTCTGTGGACATTCCTGCCGGGCAGGTGTTCCATGTGCTTGCCGGCGGCAAGGCTGACAAAGAGAGCTGGACATATATAATACTGGAGTCAAGGATACCGCAGACAGCCACAGCGCTGCTCTGCGGCGCTTCTCTTGCCACATCCGGATTACTCCTGCAGACAAGTTTCAGGAATCCTCTTGCTGGTCCTTCCATACTCGGTATATCCAGCGGAGCATCATTGGGAGTCGCCATCGTCACACTCCTCAGCGGAGGCATCCTCTCTGCTGTCGCCGCGGCCTTCGGAGGAGCAATGGCTATCATAGCGTTGCTGCTGATAATATCTACCATAGTGAGAAACAACATGATACTCCTCATAGTGGGTATCATGATAAGTTATCTCACATCGTCTGTCGTGTCACTGTGCAATTTCTTCACAAACGCCGACAATCTGCAGACATTCGTGTTTTGGGGCATGGGCAGTTTCAGCGACGTGGGACTGCAACAGTTACCGGTATTCTCGCTGTGCTGCATTCTCGGCCTTGCGGTTTCTGTAACGATGGTGAAACAGCTAAACGCCATTCTCCTCGGCGAGAAATATGCCGCAAGCCTCGGTGTAAACATCCGTAGGACACGATGGCTGACACTACTCTCCACTGGACTTCTTACCGCAGCAAGTACCGCCTTCTGCGGGCCGATAGCGTTCATCGGCCTTGCTGTGCCGCACATTGCCAGATTTCTCATGGGAACATCCAATCACAAGTATCTCCTGCCTGCAACAATACTCTGCGGCGCGATGATAGCCGTAGCCTGCAACATCATCTGTGTACTTCCTGGAAGCCTTATTGTTCCAGTGAACGCCATAACTCCTATTTTCGGTGCACCGGTAATTATCTATACATTATTTATAAAAAAAGCAAAAAGGTAACGCTATTAGAGAAAAAAGCATTACCTTTGCAACAAATTGTAAATTCACTAAAACAGAAATATGGCACAGGAAGATGTTTTCAAGAAAATAGTAAGCCACTGCAAAGAATATGGCTTCGTATTCCCATCATCAGAGATTTATGACGGACTTGGCGCTGTTTATGATTACGGTCAGAACGGTGTCGAACTGAAAAACAATATCAAGCAGTACTGGTGGCAGTACATGGTGCTCGTACACGAGAATATCGTGGGTATCGATTCTGCTATATTCATGCACCCTACAATATGGAAGGCATCAGGCCACGTCGATGCTTTCAACGACCCTCTCATAGACAACCGTGACTCGAAGAAGCGCTATCGTGCCGATGTCCTCATCGAAGACCAGATAGCCAAGTACGAGGAGAAGGTGGAGAAGGAAGTGGAGAAAGCACGCAAGCGTTTCAAGGAGAATTTCGACGAGGAACAGTATCGTGCCACATCGCCGAAAGTAGCTGAGCTCCTCGCCAAGCGCGACGCCCTCCACAACCGTTATCAGGACGTCATGAACGCCGAGAGCGGCATAGACCTTGACGGACTGAAGCAGATAATCCTCGACGAGGAAATCGTATGTCCTATCTCCGGCACACGCAACTGGACAGACGTACGCCAGTTCAACCTCATGTTCAAGACCGAGATGGGTGCTGCCGCAGAAGGCGCATCGACTATATATCTCCGCCCGGAGACAGCACAGGGTATCTTCGTCAACTACCTCAACGTGCAGAAGACAGGACGCATGAAACTGCCGTTCGGCATCGCACAGATAGGCAAGGCCTTCCGTAACGAGATTGTTGCACGCCAGTTTGTCTTCCGTATGCGCGAGTTCGAGCAGATGGAGATGCAGTTCTTCGTGAAGCCAGGCACAGAACTCGAATGGTTCAAGGAGTGGAAAGAGCGCCGCATGGCATGGCATCAGGCTCTCGGCTTCGGAGCAGATAACTACCGCTTCCACGACCATGACAAGCTCGCACATTATGCCAACGCCGCTACAGACGTGGAGTTCCACATGCCATTCGGCTTCAAGGAAGTAGAAGGCATCCACTCACGCACAAACTTCGACCTCTCCCAGCATGCAAAATATTCTGGTAAGAAGATAGAATACTTCGACCCAGAGACAGGAGAGAGCTACACACCGTATGTCATAGAGACATCCATCGGCGTGGACCGCATGTTCCTTTCTGTCATGTGCCACTCTTATGAGGAGGAGAAACTCGAAAGCGGCGAGACACGTACCGTGCTTCATCTTCCTGCTGCCCTTGCACCTGTGAAGCTCGCAGTCTTCCCTCTTACAAAGAAAGACGGACTGCCAGAGAAGGCTCGCGAGATAATAAACGAGCTCAAATTCCACTTCAACTGCCAATACGAGGAGAAGGATCAGATAGGCAAGCGCTACCGCCGTCAGGATGCAATCGGCACACCATACTGCGTGACCGTTGACCATCAGACTCTTGAGGACAACACCGTGACACTCCGTCACCGTGACTCAATGAAGCAGGAGCGCGTGAACATCGCAGACCTCCGCAACATCATTGAGGACAAGGTAAGCATCTCAAGCCTCCTCAAGAACCTGAAGTAAACCCCGTTTTATGTGGTTCTGCCAGTACGGATGTCACATATACATGACACATCCAACCGCATAACCGCATAAACCGTACAACCGTATAACCGTACATCGAGCAACCGCTTAATGAAGAAAATAATATATTTTATGGCATTCCTCGCTGTCTCGCTGCTGTCATCATGCAGCGAGACAGACGATGAGAATACAGAGTTCGCTGACTGGCAAAACCGCAACGAGACATATTTCTCCGCCAAATACGCCGAAATTAAGGCAAAGAAAGAAGCCGGAACACATGCTGTCGATATCATACGCTGCTACTCGAAAAATCCCGCAACGACCGTCCCTACAGACTTCATTGCAGTGGAAATGCTCGATAACTACATCAACGGGCCTGAAACAGGATGCCCTATTCTGACAGACTCTGTGAGAATCCACTACCGCGGATACCTCATACCGTCAGACTCCTATCAGACAACGATGACCGACGGTACAGTCCTCGGCTACCAGTTCGACTCCTCATGGACAGGCGACTATGACCTCTCGCTAATGAATCCGTATGTCGGAAAGACTGGTTCATTCATAGACGGCTTCACCACAGCCCTGCTCAATATGCACGACGGTGACCGCTGGAGGGTATACATCCCTCACCAACTCGGCTACGGCGGAAGCGTCTCGGGCAGCATCCCAGCCTTCAGCACACTTGTGTTTGACCTTACACTTGTCAAGCACTGGCCGCCGAAACTCAAATGAATAGACAAATATAATTTAGCAAGAGAAACGGCATTGTGGAAATTCCACAATGCCGTTTCTCTTATATAAAGCACATCAGTCCCAATCCATCACCCAAGTAAACCTCAATATAGAAGTGCAGCCTATTGAATGTTCAGCTAAAACCAACAGAAGACCAAGAGAAAAAAACTAACTTTTCAACACCTAATGAGGTCTTTTCCAAATATTATATGTAACTTTGTACAAAAGTTGCACTTGCAGGCTGACTCTATATCAGTGACAATCTTTTCGGTATTGGTGGTGCTTTCAGATATATTCTATAATTGATTCATTGACAACGGAACAATTATAAAAGGATATATTGAAGACTTTTCTGACGGTACAGTCCACCCGTCATTATATAATACCCGCTCATACAGACACACTCGAAGAACTGCTGTAATAATCGTATCGATAAATAATGCTTAATGATATAATAACCGTAAACTCATTCTATGCAGATACTCCTCGCTAACGCAAAAATAATGTATGACAGGGCTGAGAAAGCGGCTTTATCCACTCCGCTCTTTCAGTCTGTAGCCAACGAACTGGCTGCCGAGATGACAATGATGGATATTGATGAGCTCGCCCGCCAGTTGGATTGCAGCAAGAAGCTGGCCGCAGAGAATTGGAAACGCTATCAGAACTTCCATTGCGCAAGCTCCATGCCCGCCATCCTTGCCTACAACGGTCAGGCCTATAAACATTTGAAAGCGAACACACTCACGGACGAAGCCTTGTCGTTCGGCCAGAAGCATCTGTGGATTACCTGCTTTCTGTATGGATTGCTCAGACCGATGGATGCGATAGTGCCTTACCGTATGGAGCATTGCGTCTGTTTGCAGATAACAAACGACAAGCCCGTCCACCAGTATTGGAAAGACAAACTGACCGATGTGCTGATTGACAGCGTGAAGGCAGACGATGGTATCTTAGTACATCTGTCCACTGAGGAATATGAGCATCTTTTTGACTGGAAACGGGTGATAGAGGAGGTCAAGGTCATCCACCCCTTGTTCTATGTCCGCCAGCCTGACGGAACGCTTAAAATGCAGGCGGTATGGGCGAAGTCTTGTCGTGGAGCCATGGCAAGACATATTCTTGAAAACAGGATTTCCTCGCCAGAGCAACTAAAGGATTTTTCATACGAAGGATTTGAATATTCACCCAAACACGGAGAAGAACTGTTTCCACATTTTATCAGGGAATAAACAATGAAGATGTCTTCCGACAAAAGAAAAACAGCAGTGCCACAATTACGAATGACTCCAGGCACTCATTATGTCTGGGTAGCCGGTTCTTGCGACTACTGTCACGAGGAGCGTTGCAGCGGAGGTGCTTACATCATGATTATGAATGGCGAGGTCATAGAAACGTATGCCGCACATGAATATCACACCACAGAGTTCCGCATGATTCTGACCGTTATGATACAAGCCATGGAAGCGATTCCAAACGGCTCTGATATCGTTTTCCTGACTAACGCGTCTTATATCCTGCAAAATTGGGATAAGAAGCCTACAGGCAAATCTGCCAATGCTGACCTTATCGGGAATTGCATCTCGGTCAGGGAAAGACATGCAAGCGTATCGGTGAAAATTGTTCCCTTCCATAAATATCGTCAGTTACAAGATGCTAACAATCTGGCTCATGAAGCGATGATTGAGTTGAGAAGAAAAAAGAAACATCTGGATAAGTCCATGGGAAGTGCAAAAGAATGCGACATACACAAAACATGACCGCAGCAAATCTTAAGATAAAGGAAACCTGTAAAAAAAGGGATAACCATGACATGCTAAGTAAGTCACCAACCACCCAAACCACTAAATAACCAGACAATCACCCACTCACGGAAACACCGCCGCGAACTGCTGGAGTATGCGCTGGAATACAGGAGACAAGATATAGCTCGTGTTCTTCTTCAGCATGGACGAAATTTCCTGCAAAGAATTGGTGTAGCATGAGAGTTCGTTGTTCATCTGCGTGTAGTGCATAGCCTGCTTATGTATCTCACGCTCACGCTCCTTGACAAGATTGTCGCAGACGTTTCTCACTATAGGTTCTACAATCTTGTTGAGGAGATGATGGCCATGGATGTAAAGGTATACAGTGTCTGGGGTGACGCCAAGCCGCAGAAGGTCTTCCCTTACCCCAGGTATCTCGCGTGCCATGGCAGGATGACTGTTGCGCAATACTTTCACGCGTTGCTGCGCCTTGGCTCTCACCCTGCTGACCATATACTGGGCATTCTCTATCTTCAGTGTGCCTGTAGCTATCACCTTGTTCATATCGGTAATTGTCATAACGTCAAACCGGCTCTTCCTGTACAGGGCCACAGACCAGCAGAACAGGGGCCATACGGCCTCCGAGTATTCGCGGAGGAATGCCTCGAAGTCGAAGATTCTATGGTCATTGAGCGTTGCCATGACACAGACATTGTGCAGGCCTTTGGCATAGCACTGCATGTTTTCTATGGCATAGGCCACGGTATGGAAGACGTACGGCGTGTCGAGCATCATCTGCGAGCTCTCGGTCTGTCGCTGCATAAGATAGTCATAGTCGGCATCGACGCAGGCTATCATGTCCTTTCCCGTATTCTGCAATATGCACTGCAGTGCCGTTCGTTTGCCTCTTCCAAGGACATTTTTGCCGTTGCGCCCCTTTGTAGGGAGCATTATCTCAAAATACCGTTTGTCGTTCTCCAGCTGGTCGAGGACGGTGCGCCAGAAGAATATGTCATCATAGCTCTCGACATAGGCTATTATCCTACGCCGGGAATCTTTCGGCCGCAATGCGTTGGCGGCCGTCATGTATTTGGATGATATATGTTGGGTTAGCGTTCTCACGGAAGTGCTATTGTGCGGTTCTTGCGGTTTTACGGTGTTTGGTTGATAGCCGGAATAGCCTATATAGCCGGAATTGATAATCTAATAACTACATAACTAAACGACCAAACAACTAAACAACAGTAATGTCACTCACTTCAGTCACCTTATCGAGCCATCCGTTCATTATTATGGCAGGCGAATGGGTGCTCATTATTATCTGCGCGTTCGGGTTCAGGCGGCGTATCGTCTCTATGAGCACCTGCTGCCATTCCACATGCAGGGACACCTCCGGCTCGTCCATGAGAAGTATTGTATGGTCACAATCCTCGAGGAGCACGGTCATGAGTATTATGAGCATCTGCTTCTCCCCGCTGCTGAGGAGACGGAGGTCGAGCGTCTCGCCCCACTGTATCAGTTCTACCCTGTCCGCACAGCGGTTGACGGTCTTGCCCGTCGCGGCAAACAGCTCATCGACTATATCGCAGAAGAGAGACCACTGGCTACCGCGGGGATAATGCACAATGCGCTCCTGCAACCCGTTGAGATTCAGGTCAAACTCGCTGCGCACATCAGGAGTGCTGATGAGGTCGAACTTCAGGAGCGTGGCATCCTCTGGATAGGTCTTCAGGATGACACCGTCTTCCATGCCTTTCGTGATGGCCTTCACTCCCGAGACCACATGGCGGAGTATGGAACTTTTCCCTATGCCGTTGGCACCGCTGAGGACATTGACCTCCGGGTCGAGAGTCCACAGTATATGCTTGCGTCCTCCCCAAAGGCGGGGTATCTCTACCTGACAAATGTATTCCGCGTATTTTTCCATAGTTTTCAGATTTTTTATGTGACAAATATACAACTTTTTCCTGAATCTTTTGTAATTTTGCATGAAAATTAAACTTTATTGCATTTTTATTGTGACAAAAGACACCCGCACCCATATAATCGCCCATCTTTCGATGTTTATGGCCTGCGCCTTCTGGGGACTTATGGCTCCGCTGGGCAAGGACGCCATGACCCACGGCATTGACGGCATAGACATGGTCTCTTTCCGTGTAGCGGGCGGCATGGTGCTGTTTTGGCTCACATCCCTCTTTGTCAAGCGCGAGCATGTACCGTTGAGAGACAAGCTGATGTTCGCTGGGGCAGGACTGCTCGGCATCGTCACCAACCAGTGTCTGTACACACTCGGACTGTCGCTCACCTCGCCCATCAACGCCAGCATCGTCACCACATCAATGCCTATCTTCGCCATGATACTCTCGGCGCTGATACTCAAGGAGCCCATCACCGGCAAGAAGGCGCTCGGCGTGATGATGGGATGCTCGGGAGCACTGATACTGATTCTCACCTCGGCAAGTGCCGTAAGCGACAAGGTGGGCGACATACGCGGAGACCTCCTCGCCCTCGGCGCGCAGTTCTCCTTTGCCCTCTACCTGTCGCTGTTCAATCCGCTGATAAAGCGATACAGCGTCTTCACCACCAACAAGTGGATGTTCCTGTACGCCACACTGTTCATACTGCCATTCTCCTTTCCCCATGTCGCCGCGATAGACTGGGCTGCTGTCCCCTCGAAGACATGGCTGGAGACAGGCTACGTGATTGTCTTCGGCACATATCTCGGATACATCTGCACGATGATCGGACAGCGGACACTGCGCCCTACCGTGGTCTCCGTCTACAACTACGTGCAGCCTATCGTCTCCGTGGTCTTCTCCTTGGTGCTCGGCCTCGCGGTGCTCCAGTGGTCCCACGCCCTCGCCATAGCCCTCGTGTTCTCGGGAGTATGGCTCGTGACAAAGTCGCGTGCACGTGCCGATAGCGAGAAGAAATGACTGCCTCTGTCACCCTCCTGCCTGCCAGACACCGCAGGAGACACAGCAAAAGGTGACGCTTTACTATGTGAAAGGTGACACTTTACCCTGTAAAAGGTGACCTTTCGCAAGACAAAAGGTGACCTTCCGCCGAGCGTACATCTACCTTTTAGACAAATATCTGTATATCAATGTCATACCTGACCCCATACTTCCCTATCACAGATCCCACGATGATATTCCTCATCGTGATGCTCATCATCCTCCTTGCCCCGATTGTCATGGGCAAGCTCCGCATCCCGCACATCATAGGCATGGTGCTCGCCGGCATCGTTATAGGCAAGTATGGACTGAACATCATAGAGCGCGGCGAATCGTTCGAGATATTCGGAAACGTCGGTCTCTACTACATCATGTTCCTTGCAGGTCTGGAAATGGACATGGAAGGCCTGAAGAAAAACATGCGCCGTGTCGTCACCTTCGGTATCCTCTCCTTTGCCATCCCGTTCGTGCTGACATACTTCACCTCCGTGGCATACCTCGACTACAGTCCTATGTCAGCACTGCTGTTAGGATGTATCATGGCTTCCTGCACACTGATATCCTACCCTATCGTGGGGCGTTACGGCATACAGAGACACCGGGTAGTGACCATCTCCGTAGGTGCCTCCATGCTGTCGCTGCTCCTCGCCCTGGTGACTCTCGCCACCATAACGAGCGCATTCCAGGGAAACGCCGATGACCCGCTGTTCTGGATACTATTCCTGGCGAAATTCACGGCATACTGCGCCCTGACCTACTTCACCATACGCTGGCTTACGGTATGGTTCCTGCGCCGATACTCCGACGCCGTGATGCAGTTCATCTTCATCATAGCGATACTCAGCTCCTCGGCGGTCATGGCGAGCCTCATCGGACTGGAAGGCATCTTCGGCGCATTCTACTCAGGACTGGTGCTCAACCGCTTCATACCCAATGTATCTCCACTGATGAACCGCATAGAGTTCATCGGCAACGCGCTCTTCATCCCCTATTTCCTCATCGGTGTGGGAATGCTCATCGACATCAGTGTGCTGGACGACGGAGGCGATATCCTCTTGGTAATCTTCATCATGGTGGTCTTCGGCACCCTCGGCAAAGCCATTGCAGCATACGCCTCCTGCCTCATGTTCCGCATGCCGTGGTCGGCAGGCAACATGATGTTCGGCCTCACCTCCGCCCATGCGGCAGGAGCGATAGCAATGGTCATGGTGGGAATGAACATGAAGGTCGGCACTGATGAATATCTCATGGACAACACTTCCCTCAACGGTGTCGTGATGATGATACTCTTCACATGCGTCATAAGCACCATCGTCACCGAACAGGCGGCAAAGCAGATGGTGATACAGGCCAAGCGACACCGCATAGTGGAAAAGCAGGAAAGCGACGACGAGAAGATGCTCATCCCCGTGAAGTATCCCGAGACATGCGACACGCTCATAAGTCTCGCCATACTCATGCGCAACAGGAAACTCAACCGCGGTGTCATAGCCCTCAATGTGGTGTATGATGACGACCGCGCCGCATACAACAGGAAGCAGGGGCACGAACTGCTGGCGCATATCACCAAGACCGCCGCGGCTGCCGATGTGCGCGTGCAGACTCAAGTGCGCCTCGCGACAAACATCGCAAACGGCATAAAGCACGCCTTCCGCGAATTCGATGCCTCAGAGATTATCATGGGGCTGCATATCCATCAGGAGATAACGACACGCTTCTGGGGCGAGTTTGCACAGAGCCTCTTCAACGGCCTCAACCGCCAGATAATCATCGCGCGGTGCATACAGCCCCTGCCTACACTGCGCCGCCTACAGGTAGCTGTACCGTCACGGGCAGAGTTCGAGCCGGGTTTCCACCGCTGGGTGGAGCGTCTCGCACGCCTCGCCGGCAACCTAAACTGCCGCATACTCTTCCACGGGCGCGACGACACGCTGCTGTATATCCGTGAGTATATCAATGCAAGGCACTCCAGCGTGCGCGCACAATATGAGGCGATGGAACACTGGAACCATCTGCCGACACTCGCCACACAGATAAAGGAGGAGGACATGTTTGTCATCGTCACGGCACGTAAAGGCACTATCTCCTACAAGACTGCCATGGACAGGCTGCCCGACGAACTGTCCGCACATTTCAACGGGCACAACACCATGATTATCTTCCCAGACCAGTATGGCAAGTCGGACCTCATGACATTCACCAACGCACAGCATACGGAACAGATGTCTGCCTATGATATGCTGCGCAAGCTATTCTATCGGAATCCGGTTGGTTAGTGGCTTAGCTGTTTAGTCGGTTAGTTATACAGTTATTAGATTATCTATTCCGGCTATCAACCACATAACTGTACAACCGCATAACCATACAACCGCATAACCGTACAACCGCATAACCGTACAACCGTACAAATATGATTACAATCTCTAACATAAAGAAGAACTTCGGTTCGCTGGAGGTGCTCAAAGGCATCAGTCTCGTCATCAACAAGGGCGAGGTGGTAAGCATCGTCGGACCGTCAGGAGCAGGAAAGACCACTCTCCTGCAGATTATCGGCACCCTCGACAGACCCGACAACGGTTCGGTTGTCATCGACGGACAGGACATCACGGGACTCTCACGCGGCAAACTGGCAGACTTCCGCAACAGGAATATTGGGTTCGTATTCCAGTTTCACCAACTTCTGCCCGAGTTTTCGGCAGTGGAGAATGTTATGATTCCTGCACTCATCGCCGGGAAATCGCGCCGTCAGGCAAAGGAAAAGGCACTGTCCCTGCTCAACATGCTGGGACTTTCAGAGCGTGTCGACCATAAGCCCGCCCAGCTTTCCGGAGGCGAGAAACAGCGCGTGGCAGTAGCACGCGCACTGGTCAACGACCCTGCTGTTGTGCTTGCCGACGAACCGTCGGGCTCGCTGGACTCCAAAAACAAGTCGGAACTGCATCAGCTGTTCTTCGAATTGCGTGACCGCCTCGGACAGACATTCGTCATCGTCACACACGACGAGTCGCTTGCCGAACTGACAGACCGCACGATATACATGCGCGACGGCATGATTGTCAGCGGACATGAGCAGGAGACGGAGTGAGACTTTGCTCCATCTGCGATAAAAAGAAATATACGGAAAAAGGAAACACATGTCCGTCACAATGACTGGAGATGTATTCCCATCATGAAAAAAACAAAATACATTACTATATATGGCACTCTCTCTTGGAAAAATAAACAGCATGACCGTCAGCCGCAAGGTTGATTTCGGATTGTATCTTGACGGCGGACCGACAGGCGACATACTCCTGCCTACACGCTATGTGCCGAAAGGAACGAAAGTCGGCGACACTATCGATGTCTTCATATACCTCGACCAGGAAGAACGCCCGATAGCCACGACACAGAAACCGCTCGCTATGGTGGGGGATTTCGCTTTCCTCAATGTGGCATGGACAAACGAGCATGGGGCTTTCCTCGACTGGGGACTTATGAAAGACGTGTTCTGCCCTTTCCGCGAACAGAAGATGCGCATGGAGAAGGGTAAGGGATATATCGTGCATATCCATGTGGACGAGGAGTCATACCGCATAATGGCTTCGGCAAAGGTGGAGAAATTCATGGCAACGGATTTCCCTCAATATGAGAAAAATACAGAGGTAAAACTCCTTGTGTGGCAGAAGACTGACCTCGGATTCAAGGTCATTGTCGACAACAAATACCAGGGACTTATCTATGACAACCAGATATTCCGCGAACTGCATACCGGCGACCGCCTTAAAGGCTTTGTCGCGGCAGTAAGACCTGACGGCAAACTGGATATTGCCTTGCAGAAACAGGGACGTGAGCAGACTCTCGACTTCTCGGAGCGTCTCCATGAGTATCTTTTCTACCACGACGGCTACTGCCCGTTCACTGACAAGTCTCCTGCAGAGGACATCTACAACGAGTTTCATGTCAGCAAAAAAGTGTTCAAGCGCGCCGTAGGCGACCTCTATAAGCAACACCTCATCTCACTCGCGCCAGACGGTATAGAACTAAAAGGGAAGCATAGGCCATAACGTATAATGCCATTATCTGCACCACAGTGACATGAACGCTCTCTATACTCGCACCTGGCAGCCGCGATATATAACTCAATATGTCATTCTGCATCGTGACTATTGCAGAGAGTACCGTGCCTGCCGCAACTGCAAACACAGACAGTGCTCCGCCGATGGCGATGTCGGCAAGGATGATTGCCGTAAGCACAAAAGCTCCGCAGATTATCACCGTGGCACATGGCATGACAATAAAGTTTGTAAGGAGGAAATATATCGATACTCTGCCGAAATAGTATGCTGACAACGGGGCTGTACCTAATTGTGCCGCGATACTGACGCATGCCGTGTACCACAAGCCTCTTGACATCTTGTTACGTGTCTTTTTCCACAACGGGAGCGCCATTTCCTCCGGCTTGCGCATCAGCCGGAGAGTCATCGGCATGAACTGTTGAGACAGTGTTCTTGTGACGATTATCGTGAAGACAGCCATGAACGACATCTGGAATCCTACATCCCAAAGGCTCTCGGGATTGAACAAGAGCATTATAGCCAGTGTCGCCCCGAAGACATTCAGAGGCTTCTGCTCTCTGCCTGTAAGCCATACCGCCTCCCATATCGTAAGCATCGAGGCTGCTCTGACTACCGACAGCGGCATTCCGACAAAGACAACATAGCTCCAAAGGCCGAGGAATATCAGCAACCTGTACAGCAGTTTTCTGTCTCGCAAGAAGAATGACAGCAACATGTATATTATTGACAGGTGTATTCCCGACAATGCAAGTATATGTGAAGCGCCCGAGATGCTGTACTCTTCTCTGAGGTCCGGGGTGAGAGCACTCTTGTTACCTAACACCATAGCCGTCAATACGGCATAAGCCTCATCACTGGGCATGACCGTCTTTATCCGCTCCAATATCCTTTGTCTGAAAACAAGTGCCCTCAGTTTCAGTGCTTCCCAGAAGCCCAAGGCCGAGAATCCAGCATCACCTGCCTCCCATTTCCCTATGCCGACAAAGCCCCTGCCGACAATTCCTCTCATCTTCTGCCAGCGTATATAATTGAAGTTGCTGTTTATCCTGTACCAGTCTTTCAGTGGAGAGACATCGACATCGGCAATGATTGCCTGCCCTATGTGCAACGCCTCGTATCTCCGTGTTATGGTATCTCTCAATAGTGAGATGTACAGCCGTCTCCCTTTCATCCGACATGATAAGCTTTGCTCGGCATCAACCGACACTGGCTCGTTGCTTACGGCCGACACATCATTCACTATTCCTTCAAACAGTATCACCTTTCCGCGCCTTATCGGTTCGCTGGCTATGTTCATCCCGAGTCTGCAATGTTGGTCTTCCGCCACTGCAAACGCGTCCTTGGCGTGGAAACTGTACCGCATTCCGCCCACTCCAATAATGGCAAGCAACAACAATACACTACTTGTCATCTCATGACGCTTATTGACAATCAAAGCCATTCCTACAAGAAGACACAGTGCAAAAATCCACTCACGCACACCGAATACCGACCTCCAGTTCGAGGCTATCACAATCCCGACAAGCAACATCAGCGCATATCTAAACATCGGGATTGTATGTATGAAACTTCTCGGATTGAGATTTCTTGCCATATTCAAATATTATCTTAAGCACACAGAATCTATGTGAGCATATCTTTTACCAGTTCCTGCATTGCATCTATCATAATGCTCTTTATGCAAATTTACATAAAAACTGTCGATTCTCCAAAGAAATCTTGATTAAAAACAAGAATCCAACTTAAATACACAAAATAATCCATAAAAACTTGCGTAAATTCTAAAAAGTATGTACCTTTGCATTCGCAATTCAGTAATGACTTGCACAATACCGTCACAGAGGCGACGGGCGCTTAGCTCAGTTGGTTCAGAGCGTCTGCCTTACAAGCAGAGGGTCGGGGGTTCGAATCCCTCAGCGCCCACTAGGGGTGTTCCTCGTAATTTCAAGAAGACTTTTCATAAGTTTTTAAGAGATTGCGAGGATTTTTTATATTACATATTGTCATTTAGACCTCGGTTACAATTAGGTTAAGATGTCGTTCCACGCAATAAAAGAGTGAGACTCTACCGCTTAACTGATTATCTATTGTTTTAATATTAGGCCTGAGCCTTTCTTTCAATGTACTCCAGGACAAAGACCACAGGATATTTCCATCATGGGTTACCGCCTCGGAAATGCCCTACCCTATCGGGACAACAGTATCACGGCAAATGGTATTCATCCTCGTCCTCCGCCACCATAGCGGCTGTATTGGGAGGCGCAGGATACCGCACGGCATTATCGCGAAGGAATATGCGGTGGAGCGTGTATGCCAACGACTCCAGCGTGCGCTCGCGGCAGGTAGGCTTCAGTTCGCATTCCCATACGGTGATGCTGTGCCAGCCCATACGCGAGAGAGCCGTGCGCTCTTCCTTGTCACGGCGGATATTGCGCTCTATCTTCTCTCTCCAGAAGTCCGTATTGGTCTTAGGCAGGGAATAGTAACGGCAACCGTCATGCCCATGCCAGAAACATCCGTTGACGAAGATTACCGTGCGATACTTGCGCAGGACGATGTCGGGATGTCCTGGCAGACGACGGTGGTTGACACGGTAACGGAAGCCTCGGCCGAACAGGTATTTACGCACAAGAAGCTCCGGCTTGGTGTCCTTGCTGCGTATTGCCGCCATGCATCGGCGGCGCTGTTCGGGAGTCATCTTGTCCATGGCTTTGGATATAAATGAACAAACAATCAGCCAAGCATCTGGAGCAGACTGTCATGGCGCAGTATGGCATGTATCTTCTTGCCCGAGGGAGTATAGTTGGAGTTGGAGCACAGGAATAGGTCTCTCACAATATTGCGCATCTCCTCCTCTGACAGCACCTGGCCATGGGGGATGGCTGAGTTGCGTGCCATCGTTGCGGCAAGCGACGTGTACAGCTTCATGCCGGAAGGCTCTGTATCCTCTGCAGCAGCCACCGTCTGGGTAACAACCTTTGCGGCATTGGTGCTGCTGAGTTCTCCAGGCACGGCGTTTATGGCATAAGTGCCGCCGCCAAGGTCGGAAAAATCAAAGCCGAGGGATTCCAGTTGGGGTATGATGACAGGGAGCATGACCATCTCTGCCACGGAGAACTGTATCTTCTCAGGGAACAGCAGAGGTTGTGAGGTATGCTTCCCACTTGCCATGGAAGCCTCGTAACGTTCGAAGAGGATGCGCTCATGGGCACGCTCCTGGTCGATGACCATCAGCCCTTGAGGCACGGAGGTGAGGATATACGAACCTTTATACTGGAAACATGCGGAGACATCAGATGCCGTTGCCTCTGCCTGCGATGATGACATGTCATTGTCCACATCGCCGAAAAGGTCATCGTTGAAGATGGAAGACTGTATCTCCGTCTCCTCGGCAGGAGGCATGGAGGAGGCTCCCTCGTAGAGTTCACTCCAGTCGGAAGGGACGCTCTGACGATGTTCCCTCACGCCTGAACTGCTGGAACCTGACGTTCCGCGGAAAGGATTGTATTGCGGATTGACGGTGATTGACGGCATATCGATGCTCTCCATACCGTTGAAGACCGGAATTTCGGGTCTTCCCTCTGTATCGAAGTCTATGGCAGGGATATTGCTGAAACGCCCCACAGCCTCGCGGACGGCAGCCGAGAGTATCTGCCACAGCGCCTGTTCGTCCTGAAATTTTATTTCGGTCTTGGTAGGATGGATATTGACATCGATGTCCTTCGGATTGACTGTGAAATAGATGAAGAACGGTACCTGCTCTCCTTGTGGCACAAGACGGTCGTATGCCTCCGTAACGGCTTTCTGGAAATACGGGTGGCGCATGTATCGGCCGTTAACGAAGAAATATTGCTGCACACCTTTCTTATGGGCAGACTCGGGCTTGCCGACAAAGCCTTCTATCTTTCCAAGCGTCGTCTCCACGTCAAGCGGAAGGAGATGCTGGTTGAGTTTCTTCCCGAAAACATCCATTATGCGCTGATGAAGCGTCACGGGACGGAGGTCGAAGAGCTTCTGACTGTTGCTCTGTAGAGTGAATCCTATCTTGGGATACACGAGTGCTATGCGCTGGAATGCCGTGACGATATTGTTCAGTTCGGTAGCGTTAGACTTCAGAAACCTGCGACGGACAGGGACATTGTAGAAGATATTCTCGACGATGAAATGACATCCTTGGGAGCAGGCGATAGGCTCCTGTGATACGAAGCGTCCACCATCAATACGCAGCGCGACACCGAGAGTATCGTCTGCCTGACGGGTTTTCAGCGTCACCTGTGCTACAGAGGCGATTGAGGGGAGAGCCTCGCCACGGAATCCCATGGTATTGAGGGAGAACAAGTCATCTGCCTTCCGTATCTTGGAGGTGGCATGACGCTCGAATGCGAGACGTGCATCGGTGACAGACATGCCTATACCGTTGTCCACGACCTGTATGGATGTGCGTCCGGCGTCTATGACCAGGACATCAATCTGTGTCGCTCCGGCATCTACAGCGTTCTCAACAAGCTCCTTTATAACGGAGGCCGGCCGCTGGACTACCTCGCCGGCCGCTATCAGATTGGCTACTGTATCAGGAAGAAGTTGTATCTTATCCATTGTCGTTCTGCTGTTTTTCTGTTTGGGTCTGTACTCTTTCGTTTACACACAATCCGCCTGTGAAAGAGCAATCAAGGCGAAATAACGCGGAAAATATGTCAATGGCGCTTGACTATGCTGTTGAGAGGAGCCTGACGGCGACGCTCCTTTTTCAGTTCCGTGCCTTCCTTCTTCGGTCTCCACTCAAAGATGTCGTCCTTTGACAGCGGACGGACATAGTCGAACCAGGCGAAGCCAGGCAAGAAATACTTGTCGGGCGGTATCTGTGATATAGGATACATAACACCGTTATGCTTGCACGCCCATATCTTCTCCATCTTCCTCTCGGGTGTGAAATACATGCGCATCGTATCCGTCTCAAGGTAATTGAGCCCGATAAGCGAACTGTCTGCGCTGTCCTCGGCATAGTAGAGCGTAAGGACATTACCTTCGGCTTGATTGAGACGCAAGCGTCCTTCGGCGAAGTAGGTCTTCATCTCCTTGGATGAAATCTGGTTGTAATGCACTGTATCGGGCATCTGCTCTATGGAGAATGCCTGACCTATAACATGGGCGAAACGGATGGTGGAGTCTGCCATATAGGCACGTATCTCCTCGCCTACTATCTGGCGACCGTCATTCCAGAGTATAGGGTCCTTGTACATTATAAGCACGGAGTCGCGTGAGAGCACGACCATCGAGTCGCATACGGCCTGTACATCTTTCCTGTATGCACGGACATGTGGTGAGCACTGCACTATGCGGTAGACAGAATCGGTGTTTATATTGTATGTGAAAAGGCGCATGGTATCGCCATGGAGATACAGCGTGTCGCCCTGCGAATAGTCTATTGCCACGGCACGGCGTGTAGCTACGCCATAGCCTTTGTTCTCGTCATAATAGACATAATTGCCGCGGAAGCCTGACTTGTTGAGGGTATCGTCAAACTCTACATTGCCGAAACATTCGCTGATACCTGTCTTGCTGTTGTGCTGCAGGGAGTCTGCCGTTATGACTTTGCCATCCTTGCGGTTGATGGTAGAACGGCTATACAGTTCAGTACGGTCATTGCGGCTGTCATAATATCCGTCTTCGGTGTTGATAATGTCTTCCTTTGTGATTATCTTCGATGGCCCTACGACATGTGCCATAGAGGTACGCGTATCATAATAGAGGGTGTCGCTCTCGGTGGTAGACGTCTTGTTCTTCAGCCGGACATCATAATAGAATATCGCCTGCTTGTCGGCTGTGGAGTACTGTCCCCAGTCTGAGGTCAGCGTTGTTTCACCGTCAACGAGCTTTCCACCCTCGAAGAAGTAGCCGATAGAGTATATGCGGTCATAGTTAAGGGAGTCACAGTAAAGCTTTGTCTTCCTGTGTGTGAGGACGACATTGCGCCTCACCTCTGCCATCTCGTCATTGCCGTCATAATAGGCATAGTCGGAGGTAAGGGTGAGGGTGTCGCCCTGCTTCATCTTCACATGGCCGAAAGCCTCGAACGAGTTTGTCTGCTGGAAATAGAGCGCACTGTCACAAGTGAGCGTTATGCCTTTATGGAGGAATGATACATTGCCCTTGACAAACTGGGCATCGGGGTGCTTGCCGAACATGTCATAGGTGAACTCATTGGCATGTTGCAGGTATACACGTGTGTCCGTGGTCTTTTTCTTTACACGCCCGCGCTTCACAGGACCTCCTGCACCGATAATGGCTCCTATGACAAAGAAGCATAGGGCTATCAACATGATAACCCTATGCCCTCCAAATATAGTATGTATGTTTCTTTCCAAAATTGCTACTACATTATTTATATACAATAGATTCAAAGATTGACTGCAGGTTTACAAGGCATAGGCAACTCTATAACCGAAAGCCCGCAACCCATAACCGTCTAACCGCATCAATCGCGCTCCCAGCCCTCGTATTCGAAGTCGCAGCCTTTATAGCGGTCGTCCATCTTGACGTATGTCCCCTTGATCTTTTTCTTCACCCAGTCGTGGATAAAGTCGTTCTTGCGCTTTATAAGGACAACATCCTTCAGTGTCTGGAAATCCTCCGTAATGGTGGCGCGGTGACCTTCCGTGCGCGACTTCAGCTTTATCACGGCACAGACTGTCTTGCCACGCGAGTTGACCATCTGAAATGCCGGGGATATCTCACCGACTTTCAGTTGCTCCACAGCTCTTGCGACTTCGGTAGGAAGATCCTGCATACGGAACTTGGATGTGCGGCCCTGCTCGTTGTTGTTGACCATCACGCCTTTATTTGAGCGTGTGTCCTTATCATCAGAGACAAAGGTTGCCGCCTCATCAAACGTAAACTTACCGTTGTTCATCTCTGTAACAAGCGAGTCAAGCATGTGTATGCCTTCGTCAATAGCCTCCTGTGAAACCTGCGGCTTGCGCAGGATATGACGGCACTTTATCTTGTCGCCACGCTTGTCTACAAGCTGTATGATATGATAACCGAACTCGGATTCCACGATTTTGGATATCTTCTTTGGGTCTGTGAGGTTGAATGCCACGGCGGCAAAGGCAGGGTCAAGCATACCTCGGCCAGTATAATCAAGCTCACCGCCATTACGTGCTGTACCTGGGTCTTCAGAATAGAAACGTGCAAGTGTCTGGAATGTGGTCTCACCCTTCGTGACACGGTCCGTATAGCTACGCAACTCGTCCTTGACACGGTTTATTTCCTCCTGTGAGACCTTTGGGGTTCGTGTGATGATCTGCACCTCTACTTCTGTCGGGACATACGGGATACTGTCTTCAGGCATGTCCTTAAAGTACTTGCGCACTTCTGCCGGAGAAACCTTTATGTCCTCCACAAGCTTCTCGCGCATCCTTTGGACAAGCTGGTTGTTCTTGAAATCATCATGCAAAGACTGACGTATCTGTGTCATGGACATCTTGCGGTACTCCTCAAGTTTCTCCTTCGAGCCAACCATTGATATCCAATAGTTTATCTGCTGCTCCACACCTTGCGCCACTTCGGCTTCCGTGACTTCTATACTGTCAAGGGCTGCCTGATGGAGAAACAGTTTTTGCACGGCTATCTGTTCCGGCAGACGGCAGTCAGGGTTACCCTCTATATTCTGTCCTTCTGCCTCAAGCTGTGCTCTGAGCATCTCTACATCAGACATCAGGATAGCCTCATCGCCCACGACCCATACGACCTCGTCAGCAATGCTTGACGGATTGGGACGCAACTCCTCTGTCTTCACGGAGTCAACCTTTACAGAGTCTGCCTGCGAATAGACGGACAAGACGGCGGCTATCAGTGTGACTGTTAATGTTACTATTCTTTTCATTAAAGGTTATATCCTTTGGTTTTCTTTTTATGCGATATTATTCAGGGAAGGATTCCTACTCTTTCGTCTGTACCCTCTCCTTTACAGTGGCAACGATGTCTGGATATACAACGACGGTATACTTCTTGCGGAGTTCGGCAACCCACTCTTTCTCAAGCTGAGCCTGGTAGTCGGCAGTCACCTGTGCACGGACATCTGACATCTCCTGTGGTGCCTTCAGCTTCTTGCCGTATGTCGCATCAATAGGATATTCCTTGAGATGCTTCACCTTGGCATCCGCCACCTTGAAGACACAACTGTCGACAAGCGCGTTGTCACCCTTCTTGAACAAGCCTTTCTCGACACGGATGCGGATAATGGAATCGCCGTTGAACGTTGTGCGGAGCTTCTCGTTCCAGTCCTCGAACTTCAGTCCTTTCACACACTTGGCGACAGCCTTGACATCGTTCTTGTCCTTGACATGATATGCCATGCCTTTGAAACGAGGCTCATCCCACTTGTAATTCTTCTTGTTCTTCTTGAAGAAAGCGTTCAGTCCAGCTTCGTCCTTGGCTCCTTTCTCCCAAACCTCACGGTTGCTTATCTCATAAAGGAGGAGTCCGTCATGATATTCGCGAACAAGATTTGCAAGATCTGAATCTTCCGCCTGCATCTTGGCGGCCTGCTCATCCATAATCTGCTCTGCCGTCTTGCCGTTACTTCCATCTGCCACAGCTTTCAGCTTGCGGTCGATAATCTGCTCGCGGATATTACGGCGCTCGATGAATGTCATGATGCTTGCGCGGAGAGAATCGAACGGTTCAAGCATCTTCTTGTCGATAACCTTTATGATATGCCAGCCGACAGGTGACTGTACAGGTTTGCTCACCTCACCTTTCCCGAGGGCAAACGCCGCCTTGTCAAACTCCTCGAATGTCTGGCCATGGCTTATCCAGCCGATGACACCGCCACGGGAAGAGGCTCCCGGGTCTTCAGACTTTGTGGAAGCAAGTTCTGTAAAGTCAGCACCCTTCTGCAATGCGTTGTAGATAGAGTCTATGCGAGCCTTTGCTGCAGCCTCTGTAGCTTTGTCGGCATCGGTGGAAAGGCGCACAAAGATATGTGCCGGCTGTATCAGCCCGTCAGGTCCGATGCGCTTCACCTCATTATCATATATGATGTGCGCCTCTTCCTCTATATCCGCGTCTGTGATAAAAGACGGACGTATCTGCTGGTCACGGTAATGGCGGAACTCTGACTTGTACGAAGCCAGGGTGTCCATCCGCTCGTCAACGGCCGCCTGCACCTTCAACTTATAGTTTACAAAAAGGTCTACATACTCGTCAACGGTCTTCTTGTCGATGACGCCCTCCGAGTTGTTTTTCTTGTAAGAGTATTCAAATTCCGAGCGTGTGATGTCCTGACCTGCTATGTTCATAATCACGGGGTCGCCCGTCTGCGCAAAAGCCTTGGCTGAAAAGAGAAGGATTATTGCTGCGGCTGTCTTCAATTTCATATATGTCTGTATTCTAAAAGCTATGTCGAACAACTTCCTAATCCTTTACTGCCCGACTGTCTGTCGACACAGGAAGGATGTCGTTCCATTCTTTAACTGTTTATGCGTAATATGGTGTGGTCTGAAGAAGAGTCCCTTCAGAACACACCATATCCTTTATCTGAGATTACTGATGACGGCTATAGTTAGGAGCTTCGGAAGTGATAATCACCTCATGAGGGTGAGACTCCAGTATGCCTGCATTGGTGATACGTGTGAACTTGGCATCATGGAGCTTCTCGATGCTCTGTGCGCCGCAGTAGCCCATGCCCGAGCGGAGACCGCCGACAAGCTGGTAGATGACCTCCTGGACTGTTCCCTTGTAAGGCACACGGCCTGCGATACCTTCAGGAACAAGCTTCTTTGCCTCTATCACTCCGCTCTGGAAATAGCGGTCCTTGGAACCGTTCTCCATAGCCTCGAGCGAGCCCATGCCGCGATAAGACTTGAACTTACGTCCATTGAAGAGGATTGTCTCTCCAGGTGCCTCCTCCGTACCTGCCACGAGCGAACCTATCATTACCGAGTGTCCGCCGGCTGCAAGAGCCTTCACGACATCACCGGAATAGCGCAGTCCACCATCAGCGATAAGAGGAACACCTGTACCGGCAAGAGCCTGTGCGACATCATAGACGGCTGAGAGCTGTGGCACACCGACACCTGCCACGACGCGTGTCGTACAGATTGAGCCAGGGCCTATACCCACCTTCACTGCGTCTGCGCCAGCCTCTACAAGAGCCTTTGCTGCCGCGCCAGTGGCGATGTTTCCTACAACGATGTCCACCTCTGGGAAATTCTGCTTTGCCTCGCGCACCTTTTCAATAACGCCCTTAGAATGTCCGTGGGCAGTATCTATGACGATGGCATCGACACCGGCCTTGACAAGAGCCTCCATACGCTGGAAAGTATCGGCTGTGACACCCACTCCGGCAGCGACTCTGAGACGTCCTTTAGAGTCCTTGCATGCCATCGGCTTGTCCTTGGCCTTTGTTATGTCCTTGTATGTGATAAGTCCTATGAGATGATTCTCTTCGTCCACGACAGGGAGTTTCTCAATCTTGTGTTCAAGAAGTATCTTTGACGCGCTCTCAAGATCTGCCTGCTGGTGTGTCACGACAAGGTTTCCCTTTGTCATAACATCGTCTATCTTGCGCGACATATCCGTCTGGAAACGCAGGTCGCGGTTTGTCACAATGCCCACCAGCTTATTGTCCTTGTCTACAACAGGTATGCCGCCGATATGATACTCGGCCATCATGTCCAGAGCGTCCTGCACAGTCTTGCCGCGCATGATAGTCACAGGGTCGTATATCATGCCGTTCTCGGCACGCTTCACTATGGCAACCTGACGTGCCTGTTCCTCGATAGACATGTTCTTATGGATAACGCCTATACCTCCCTCGCGTGCTATGGCTATTGCCATCGGAGCCTCGGTGACTGTATCCATCGCTGCTGTCACGAAAGGAATCCTCAGTTCGATGTTGCGTGAAAACTTTGTGCTTAATGAAACCTCACGTGGGAGGACTTCTGAGTATGCCGGGACAAGCAATACATCATCATAAGTGAGACCCTCCATTACTACCTTGTCTTCAAGAAATGATGCCATATATCGAATCGTTTATAAATGAATATTTTATGCAAAAGTACAAAAAAATCCGCACATATCGTTATTATCTTCTGACAATTAACACTAATTTGCCAAATGGAGACGGTTGTACAGCGATGCGGATGTACGGTTATGCGGTTATGCGATAATATGCTTATACGGTTATGCGGTCTCCGTCGCTGAAAAAAAATCATGTGGCAAACCTAAGAAAGATTTGCCACATGAATATCAGTTTGCCATCTCCGACATGAACTTTATACGCACGAGACGCAACTCCTCGTCTGTGAAATCACCGTCAAACTCATTAGAGGCGGCAGTGATATCGTCTGTCTCGCTGTTCATGAAATAGTCGTATATATCGTCTACATTGTCGTCGTCAAGGACATCCTCTATGTAATAGTCTATATTCAGCTTAACGCCGCTGTAGACTATCGTCTCGATTTCCGTGAGAAGTTCCTCGTAGTCCATGCTCAGAGCATGGGCTATATCGTCAAGAGGCATGCGCTTGTCTATGCTCTGGATAATCTTCACCTTGAGCATGGATTTCTTCGGCACGGTGCGCACACGGAGCTCCTCCGGACGCTCTATGTCGTGCTCCTCGCAATACAGTTTTATCAGCGTGCAGAAAGACTTGCCGTACTTCCTCGCCTTGCCTGCACCTACGCCCTGTATCTGCTGCAGTTCCTCCATGTTTACAGGATACATCGTCGCCATCTGTTCGAGGGACATGTCCAGAAACACCACGTATGGCGGAACCTTGTTCTTGCGGGCGACCTTCAGGCGCTCGTCCTTCAGCATCTTATGCAATACGGGGTCAAGCGCCGACGTACCTCCTTCGGAGCTTCCCGCGTAGTCTATCTGCCGGAAATCCATATCCTTCACTATAGGGAACGACACAGGATTCTTCAGGAACTCCCTGCCCTGCGGAGTGACTTTGAGCAGACCATAGCTCTCCACGTCCTTGCGGACATACCCGGCAAGCATGGCATGGCGGATGACTGGATTCCAGAATTTCTCGTCCATGTCCTCGCCCGAACCGAACTCCTCCATCTTGTCGTGATTGTGGGAGACGATATCATCAGTACCGCGCCCTTTTATGAAGTCTATGACATACTGCGAACGGAAGTTCTCCTTTATGGCAAGAATGGCCTTGAGCAGGATGACGAGGGCTTCCCTGCCCTCAACTTTCTCTTTCGGATTGCGGCAGTTGTCACAGTTGCCGCAATTGTCCTCAGCATACTCCTCACCGAAATAATGCAGGAGGAATTTCCTTCGGCACACTGAAGACTCGGCATACGCCGCGGTCTCCTGCAGCAGCTGGCGGCCGATGTCCTGTTCTGCGACAGGCTTCCCCTCCATGAATTTCTCCAGTTTCTGGAGGTCTTTGTACGAATAGAACGCCACACAAAGGCCTTCACCGCCATCGCGTCCGGCACGCCCAGTCTCCTGATAATATCCTTCCAGTGACTTGGGGATATCATAATGAATGACGAAGCGCACATCTGGCTTGTCGATACCCATGCCGAAAGCTATTGTCGCCACGATGACATCCACCTCTTCCATGAGGAAATTGTCCTGCGTCTCCGAACGCGTCTGCGTGTCCAGACCGGCATGATATGCGGCAGCGCGGATATCATTGGCACGGAGCACCTCTGCCAGCTCCTCCACTTTCTTGCGTGAAAGACAGTAGATGATGCCGCTCTTGCCATGGTGTGCCTTGATGAATTTTATAATCTGCTTGTCCACACCGTCAGTCTTCGGACGTACCTCATAGTAGAGATTCGGGCGGTTGAAAGAGCTTTTGAACTCCATGGCATCGGGCATGCCGAGCGATTTCTTTATGTCTATCCTCACCTTGTCTGTCGCCGTTGCCGTGAGAGCTATGACAGGAGCCTTGCCTATCTCGTTGATGATAGGCCGTATACGACGGTATTCCGGACGGAAATCATGTCCCCACTCCGAGATACAGTGAGCCTCATCAACAGCATAAAACGACACTTTCACACCTGGAGACTTCAGAAAATCGACATAATCTTCCTTCGTCAGCGACTCAGGTGCCACATAGAGAAGCTTCGTCCTGCCCTCGCGCACATCCTTCTTCACCTGATCTATGGAAGACTTGTTGAGCGAAGAGTTGAGATAATGTGCCAGCCCGCTCTCCTCGCTGATGCCGTTGATGACATCCACCTGATTCTTCATCAGGGCGATAAGCGGGGATATGACAATCGCCGTGCCCTCCATAAGGAGTGCTGGCAACTGGTAGCAGAGGCTCTTGCCTCCACCTGTCGGCATGAGCACAAAGACATCATTGCCGTCCAGCAAGGAACGGATGACGCGCTCCTGGTCGCCCTTGAACTTGTCAAAGCCGAAATATTGCTTGAGTTTCTCTGTCAGGTTTACGTTCATTTATCAGAAGTTAGGGGAGTTTTTCATATCAAGTACATCGTCAGCGGCACACGGCACCGTGCATGGCGTGTGCCGCTGACAGATGTCGCACATGCTGAAAGGACGGAAAAATCACGTTAAAGTAATGCGTCACCCGTCACAGACAGCTTTTACCTATTTGTTCATATCATGCGAGATTAGCCTTGTCCAACTGGCTTTTCGCATATTCCTTTGTCACGCGGAAGGTCTTTTCCTCAGACGAAGGGGCATCGAACATGGCATCGTTCATCACCGCCTCGACGATGGAGCGCAGGCCACGTGCCCCGAGTTTGTACTCTACGGCCTTGTCTACCATGTACTCCAGCGCGTCCTCGTCAAAAGACAGTTCCGTACCGTCCATCTTCATCAGCTTTTCATACTGCTTCACGATAGAGTTTTTCGGTTCGACAAGGATACGTTTCAGCGCTTCCCTATCCAGCGGATGGAGGAATGTCAGCACCGGCAGACGTCCGATAATCTCGGGGATAAGTCCGAAGGATTTCAGATCCTGCGGCAGGATATACTTCATGATATCCTTCTTGTCGATATTCTTCCTGTCGTCGATGCTGTTGTAGCCAACGACATGTGTGTTCAGGCGCTGTGCTATCTTTCTCTCGATACCGTCAAAGGCACCGCCGCATATGAACAGGATATTGCGCGTGTCCACATGGATATAATCCTGGTCAGGATGCTTGCGTCCACCCTTCGGCGGCACGTTGACCATCGTGCCCTCAAGGAGTTTCAGGAGCCCCTGCTGCACACCCTCGCCGCTGACGTCACGTGTGATGCTCGGGTTGTCGCCCTTACGCGCGATTTTATCTATCTCGTCTATGAAGACTATGCCGCGCTGCGCCGCCTCAAGATTGTAGTCTGCGACCTGAAGGAGTCGTGAGAGTATGCTCTCCACGTCCTCGCCGACATATCCAGCCTCGGTGAACACAGTGGCATCGACGATGGTAAACGGGACATTGAGCAGCTTGGCGATGGAGCGTGCGAGGAGAGTCTTGCCTGTACCGGTAGAGCCTACCATGACTACATTCGACTTCTCTATCTCCACACCGTCATCAGTCTCCGGCTGCTGGAGACGCTTATAGTGGTTGTAAACGGCCACCGAGAGGAAACGCTTCGCCTCCTCCTGTCCTATGACATACTTGTCGAGATGTGCCTTTATCTCATGCGGCGTAGGTACGGCCTTCATGTCAAACGCCTCGGCGCTCTTCTTCCCCGCAGAGCGGTTTGCCTTTGCGGCAAGAGCATCAGAAGAGCCTCCTAAAGCATTCTCCACTATCTCATAGGCACTCATGACACATTCGCCGCAGACATGCCCGTCCACGCCGGTCAGCATCAGGTCCACCTGCGTCTCATCCCTGCCGCAGAGGCAGCAGTGTTTTAAGTTTTTCTTTGCCATATATCCTCAAAAGGTAACGTAGACGACCGTACACAACGATGTCGCTACATACTCTTTTACCTTAAATCCATTTAAAAAACATCCGGCAGTCCGCATCATTTGCGGCCATGCACATTGTCTATCATGCCGTATTCCTTGGCCTCCTCCGCTGTCATCCAGTAGTTGCGGTCTGAGTCTGCCCACACTTTGTCATAGTCGGTATGCGAATGCTCGGCGATGATGGTATATAGCTCTTTCTTGAACTTCATTATCTCGCGAGCCTCTATCTCTATATCGGAAGCCTGTCCCTGCACGCCGCCGAGAGGCTGGTGTATCATCACACGGCTGTGAGGCAACGCGCTGCGCTTGCCCTCCTTGCCTGCCACGAGAAGCACTGCCGCCATGGAAGCCGCCATGCCTGTGCAGATAGTAGCCACATCGCTCGAGATAAACTGCATGGTGTCGTATATCCCAAGACCTGCCGTGACGCTTCCGCCAGGCGAATTGATATATATGGAGATATCCTTGTCCGGGTCGCAGCTGTCAAGATACAGCAACTGCGCCTGCAGTGTGTTTGCAGTGTAGTCGTCGACCTGCGTGCCGAGGAATATTATACGGTCCATCATCAGTCGCGAGAAGACATCCATCTGCGTCACGTTAAGCTGACGCTCCTCGAGAATGTAAGGGTTCACATACTGGCTGTGCACATTCATCGCCGCCTTGCTCTGGAAGCGCATGACATCATCTATAAGCATGCCGTCCATGCCCAGATGCCCGGTTGCATATTTTCTGAAATCGTTGTTCATCTATAATATAAATATCGTTGTCTGCAAATTATTACTGCCCTATTAATAATATAATAAGGTATTAGTAGCAATTGCCCTTTAGTTCATAATACAAAATTACAAAAAAAAATCGACATCATATTTCCTGCAACGAAATATTTTTGCTAAAAAAGATTAATTGGAGGTTTGCCGTCACTGAATATAAGTTATTTTCCGGACACAACCGTTACCTTAAACGGTCATTGCCGCCATGTCCAGTGCATTACTTCCAAGCATGATGTAGCACCATGCGGCATAGAAAATCAGCAAGGAACAAACACGCTGATTTTCAACAGGATACAAAACACATTCCCAAAGATAACCTTTTACATGGCAAAGGGTAACCTTTTACAATGCGAAAGGTAACCCTCCGCAACACGAAAGGTCACCTTTCAGTGATGATGGCGATACTGGCGCAAAATGCAACGACAATCACGTCCTTTTCTTTCAGTCCTCATGCACAGCATCTGCTTGCAACTGCCATGACAATCGCGTATAGAGACTTTAGGCGACAGTCCAACACCTCACTTTCTACAAAGTCCATACCGTCATTGTTAGAATGCCGCGTACGAAGCCACTTACACCACCATCATACCGTCTGGGATACAATAGGCGATACTGCACCTGACACCGTCACAGACTGGGAAATCGTAGCCATACAGACTAAAAACAGCAGAAGAGCAAGGGAAAAAGCTGAACTTTTCCACACCAAATGAGGTCTTTTTCAAATATTATATGTAACTTTGTACAAAAGTTACAATTACCGTTCACTATAGAACAAAAGCCGTCTCTGTAGAGAAGAAAAAAACTGACAGATGGTCAACACAGCAATTAGGCAAATCAGCCTGTACTGCCAGCAAGTGGTGCAGTAATACAACTCAGCCTGATTTGACGACTTTGAAGTCAACAGCAAAATTACTCGAAGTTGAAATGAAAGATTTACTAAAAGTAAGTTGAATATTAATTCTTCCCCATTACGATATGAACATTCAGACAATAATCGACAAGTTCAAGACAAATTGTAAGTCTGCTAAATCAGAAGACGACATAAAAAGAGAGACAAACATCTTTGTCAATGGAGTAAACGAGCATTACAATCTTGACATTCAATCTTCAAATGAAAGAACGTCTATTCATGGTGGTAGAGCCGACAGCATTTACAATGACGTAATTGTCGAACTAAAAAAAATAAAATTGTTCAAAACAAAAGAAGGTGTAAATGAGTCCTTGTGGGGCCGTAATGAAAAAGATCATGGTCTTTATCATTACCTCATTAACTTTTCTCTGGACAATTGCCATAATGACGAATTATTATTCCTGAAACTGCTTACCTCAAAAGTCGGAGTTGGTTTTGATGGCGACAAGTTCGTTTTCTGCCGTTTCAAAAAATCAGAAGACGGCACAAAACTGGAAGATGAAAAGACAAAGAAGTTCCCAAAGAAGTTTAGGAATATCACATTCCCTGTAGAATTTGAGACAAGTGAAGTTCTTGACTTTGACAGTGGCGTAAAGCGTTTATTGCTTTATGTACGTTCTACAGATCGTATGCAACTGACATCGGAAAACCTTTGTAACGTTTTCTCATCATCGACCGATATATCTAAAAATTCAATTTCTTATCTGTATAGTGTCTTGAATGAAAATATTCAGACCAATAACCGTGTACGAACATTATTTGAGGAATGGCATAGAATCTTTGGCAAGATATACGAGAAGCAAGAAACGGATTTTGTAAAACACGTTTCTGCTATAAAATCTCTATATAAGATCGAAGAAATGAGCACTAATGATGATGTAATAAAGGTTTTGTTTGTTATTCAGACTTATTATAGCATCATTATCAAGCTGATTATTCAGAATCTTTTTGCATCGTTGAAACTCCCTAACGCAAAAACGGATAGTCTAAAGCATATTGGTGACGTCAGAGAGGTCTTTTATGGAAGAAAAGACTTGTTTGATGAGTACATTGACAACTTCTTTGAGATCCATTTCTTCGAGTGGTTTACAATGCTCGAAGATCTTGACATTAATTTTATCAATGACATTTTACTGGAGTTGGATAAGTTTGAGACAACAGTAAGTATTCTCAAACCAGAATCTGTAGGTGACGTTCTCAAAAAGACATACGAAAGTTTGATGCCTAAAGATTTACGTCATTTAATGGGTGAATACTATACGGTAGAATGGCTTGTTGATTTCACGATAAATAATAGTGGATGGAATATTGGTGAAGACGAAAGTATTCTGGATCCGACATGTGGTTCTTGCGTATTCCTAACTCATGCTATCAAGAGATACATTGAACGCTATAAGAACGTTTTATCACACCAAGAGTTAATCGATAAAATTACAAACAATTTTGTTGGATTTGACATTAACCCTATAGCAGTAATCCAGGGTAAAGGTAATTATATTTTGTCATTGGGTGATATTACCGAATTAGATCATGCTGTATCTATTCCTGTTTACATGTGTGATAGTGTCATGGTGCCAACTATTCATGCTAAGCAAAGAAATAACGGCAAGAGTTTTGAAATTGAAACTTATGTAGGAAAGTTTAGTGTACCAGAACTTGGCACACGTATAAGAAACGACAAGTATCTTCGTAGATTATCAGACTGTATTTTAAGAGATTACAGGACACATTCTGAGTTTTTAACCGTCTTGTCGAAGATGGATGGAATTAAACTGACTGAGAAAGAGCAAAAGCTATCAGTTACTTTGTTCAACCAACTCCAGAGCTTGCATTTGTCAGGTAGAGATGGATTCTGGCCTATCATATTGAAGAATTCATTTGCACCACTGTTTTGTCAACAAAAATTCGACTATATCTTTGGCAATCCGCCTTGGATAGCATGGAAGGCTATGTCTCAAAGTTATCGTGATTTGTCATTGGATATTTGGTTGTCTTATGGCATTTTCGAGAAGTCTGCCTACGACAAGAAGACAAGTCATGATGACTTTGCCATGGCTGTTACCTATGTCACTATAGACCATTATCTCAAAGAGCAAGGGCAGGCATGTTATGTCTTGCCTCAGACTTTCATCAAAGGTCTCAAAGGTGGTGAAGGATTCCGCAAGTTTGAAATTACACGCGATGGGCAGAAACTACCTATTGCCATTGAGGAATTTCATGACATGATTAAGGTGAACCCATTTAGGGGTATTGCAACAAACAAAACTGCTGTTTATTTCTTCCGAAAGGGAAAGAAGATGCAATATCCAATGGATAAGTATTTCCTGTATAACATCAAAGATGGGGAGAAAATTAACAGTTATGATCCTTACGAAGAAGTTAAAGACAAGTTGGTTCGTCAGAATCTTTGGGCAAAACCTGTAAAAGAAGACGATCCAAGAAGTCCTTGGCTTACTATGGACAGTAAGATGATGAAAGACTCTCGTCTCTATCTTGGAGATTCCAACTATAAGGGAAGAAAAGGCATTGAGCCATGTGGTGCAAAAGGCGTTTACCTTGTAGATGTCAAAGAAGAAAAGAAAGGATTAATTAAAATTGAAAACCTTGTTGACAGATCGAGACTTCAGGAGGTTCTAAATATTGGTGTTAAACCCGGCATCATTGAGAAGGACTGTGTCTATCCTATGGTTGGAGGTCGAAACATAAAGAGTTGGGGCATTGATTCTTACTTATATATGATTGTACCTCATTCTGAAAACTCGGTTAGTGCAACTAAGTATGGTATTGATGAGACCACTCTTAGAACTGAACTTCCACGTACTTACAATTGGTTGTTTGACAACTGGCACGACATCTTGTTTGAAACCAGATGCAGAAGTGGTAAGTTCTTCAATCCTGATAAATACCCATGGTATAAACTTGATAATGTTGGACCATACACATTTCAGCCATATCATGTATTATGGGCAGAACAAGGCACATCAATTAAGTGTTGTGTCGTATCTTCAATAGATGACCCATATCTTGGAAACAAGTTAGTTGTCACCGACTCAAAGATATTGTTCGTACCTCTGGATTCTGAATTAGAAGCATACTATGTATGTGGAGTTATAAATTCAGAACAGGTTGAGACAATCATCAAATCCTACACAATAAGTACAAATAAAGGTACTGATGTGGTTGATAAGATTTCTATTCCAGAATTTAACGAGACAAACCCTCTTCACGTAAAATTAGCAACATTATCTAAAGAGGCACACCAACACTTCAAGGACTCTGCCCCTGACAAGTTGAACGAGTGCGTGCTTCAGATGAATAGCATTATACCACAAATTTTTGAAGAAAACATGAATCTTAAAGAATCTACGCTAAGTGCAGTTAAAGAGATGAACGATTGGGCAGATGCCAATCAAGTATACAACTACATGGTTGAGCATGGCTATTTCATTGGCAATAGCAAAACACCAGACAAGTCAATTGCTTCGGTTTTGTATCGATATGCAGAAGAAAAAGTCATTGACAAGAAGAAGGAAGAAGATAAAAAGCTTCCTTTGTATAAGGCTAAATGATTGAAAACCATGGATACATGAGTTTGGGATAATTTCCTTTCAGAAAAGCGTCAGTTGTGCCGACTTCTCGACATGCACAGGCAACGCCTCCGGCTTGTTGTCGAAAAAAGTATATGCCGTGAGCGCCCCACAAATGTTCATGATGAAGTTGTGCAGATCCCTGTGTCTTGAGTGCACGACCTCCGCCTTGTTCTTGAGCAGTTTTTTTGATTCCCCGTCAAATTTCTTGCAAAAATCGTCGATAGTAGAGAAAAATTCCGTAATTTTGAAGATGATGTCATAGGAGAAATAATACCAGCTGGCACACCTATGATAAAAGATCCGTCCAAGTTCGCAAAAGAGTTCGTAAAAGCAAGTCGACAAATTTACAAACTAATTTCCCAAAATCCGCAAATCAGTGCTGTGCAAATGAGCGAAAGCAAAGAGCCAAACAACTTCAAATAGAAGGAACTGTAATGCAGGAAAAAGCAAAACAAGAAATTGAAAAATTAATATTAGGTTAAGTTATGAATGAAGTTATTTATCGTATTCAAAGACAAGGAA
>JAIDEM010000043.1 GCA_029054825.1 Prevotella sp.
AAAAATCGTCGATAATACAGAAAATTTCCGTAATTTTGTCATTGGTAATCATCGTATGCTTATTTTGTATAATTTGTAACTATTTGTGTTTCAACTATAAAGATGCAAAATTTCTACGAGATTACCAACTTTTGCAGGTACTTTCTTATCTCGAATTCACGTATAATATCGCCCTTGTAGCCAAGGGCCGCGGCTTCCATTACTTTGGCCTTTTGGGAAGTTTGTCGATGGTGCTGTTTATGGTGGTCAGAGCTTTGCCATACTCGTAGTTCATATCGAAGGGTAGCAAGGTATAGATAAGCATACCCATTGTTATGATGTCATTCGATGGCCAATGCGGTGTTGCCATTACGATACTCTTCAATAGTTCTTTGAAAGGCATAGCCGTCTGTGGTTTGAGCACATACCATGCTCACATTCAAAAAGAGCATGGGACAAAGCTGATTATAATCTTAGGGAGATTCATATGATATATGATTAAGGAATTTCGGTTTTGATTGTTAGATTGGGAAATAGCTTCTTGTAGTGGGATTCTGTCCAAAAGGGGACAATAGCAGTTTCAAGGCCAGAATCCTTGAAAGCTGTTTCGTCTATCTGTTCAACTTTTCCGCGAAAGCGGACTGTGGTCAAAGACTCTGTTCCATCAAAAGCCTCTTTCATTATAGTCTTGACGGATTTCGGAATCACAATCTCGCGAAGTGACTTACAGGAACTAAATGTCCGTTCCGGTATTATTTTCAAACCATTAGGCAGTTTTACATATTCGAGTTGAAAGCAACGGGAGAAGACTGCATCGCCCAGTTCCTGCACATTCTCCGGGATGGTAAGATGTTTTATTGCCGTGTGCTGAAATGAATATGACTCTATAACGTTGACCGACTTTGGAATTTCTACATGCTGAAGAGATTCGCATTCAAAGAATGTAAATTCTGGAATACGATTTATCTTTTGAGGCAAGCGGATGGATTCCAATTTATCCATACCGGCGAAAACGCTTCTTCCAAGGAACAAAACATTGTCAATAAAGCCAATCTCTTTCAGTGATTTGCAATTCATAAAAGCGCAATCACCTATGGATTCAATCACCGCATTATTGGGTGATACCATTTCAAGATTCTTGCAGTCATATAAAGCTTTAGCTCCTATCGACCGGAGGTTCCTGGAGAAGGCCAAGCTTTTAATAACGAAGTTTCGGAAAAGTGCATAGTCACAGATATGATAAGTCTGATTTTCAATTTCAAAATGTTTGGCACAAGGTGTAACTACTTTTAAAAGTGATTTGGTGCTTTTGTCATATACGCCGCTCAGAGCATCTTTTTTTGTATCCTGCCTGATTTCTGAAGATAAAGTCTGAACAAAACGCTCTATGCTTCTATCAACCTCAACACGATCAGGGGCTTTATTCGCGACTATAGTGGCATAATTTGCACGACAGCTATAGTCAACCTTCTTACCATCAATAACAAGGGGAAGCAGACGATTGTCCCACAATGCTATGTGATATGTCAGAATGTCTACAATCCATTTCACATCAATGTTTGTTATGGTTCTAAGAATTCTTAGGGCTTCATCCCGACGTCCGAGTTCTCGGAGCAACTCAGCCTTTAGCAAACGATTATTTTCAGAATCATCCAGTGTTTCAATTGCTTGTTTTGTCGCCTTGATTACAAGATGGATGTCCTCCATCTTCGGTGAACCAAAGAAACCAGATATAGAATCTATAGGTTTGTTCTCTTGATAAGCCTTGCGGAGTCGAGGCCGTCTGAACTGGTCGTTGTAAGCCTGTACGAACGAAATTGAGATAGCACTAAGTTCTGACGCATCTGACGTGGAGGAAGATAATTCGACATAAGCCTCTTTTGCTTCAGCGTATGTCAGGCCTCCAGTTTCACCGCATGATTCATTTGAAGTTTTCCCGGTATCCTTCCATTTGTCAAGAAGGGAGTAACGTCCACAATATGAGCATTTCTGAATCGTCGATAGCTTTGGGAGCATCGGGTAAATCGCTCTCCCGTCACTCCATAATTCTCCTCCAAACGTGTTGCCACTCATTAGTGACAACATTGGTTTTGTCTTGCCGCAATGCGGACATTTATACAGTTGGGCAGGTGCTGGTAACATGATTTTTTACTTTTTATGCCTGTATTTGAGCTATGGTTAATTATAAAAGAGAATAATAATAATCGGGATAACATTCCTGAAGAAGTTTTCGATAGGATTTCAACGGTCGCGTTTTATACAGAGAGTCGAGTTCCTCGGTTCTAATAATTAGCCGAGAGATAAGCTCATATGCTTTTGATGGGAATGTATCAATGGCTTCTTCAAGATACTGTTCAATCTCCAATTCAGAATCATTGGGAAAATGCTCTTCCCAATACCAATACAATGGAACAAGCAGAACGTCAGCCGAGAGACATGCATCAGAGGCTTCAATGTCACATGAATGGAAATTGTTACCAAAGACTGACCGCTTCAGTTGGCGCAGATTCTCCACCTCTGTCATTATTTTATCTTTTAATGCCATACTAATTGATGTTGACTTGATTTTGTGTTTTGCGGCCTTTACGTATCTGCTCACTGGACAGACCCATATCGACATGTTTATTAGTCTTAGACCCGATAGCTCTATATATTAATCCGGAATGAGATACCTTGCATAAGTCAAACAATGCTCCTAACTCCGGGTCTCCGGCATTGGCTTCGTTCAACAATGACATTGCGAGTTCTGTAGATGATTCTTCCAATATGTCAAGATCGTACATCTCCTCCGACATCTTGACGCTTACTACTATATTGTCCCCTTCAAGCTGCATCCCAGTCATCACCATACCATCGTCAATTTGAGTAGGCAACCCAGTTGTTTCAACATCAAGTTTTAGCTTTAACGCATCATGGAGTGCTTCCGATGGGTTCAGGCTGACTTCACGTTTCATATTTGTGATATATTCCGGAGTCATTACAGAGGTAAATTGCTCCCCGGTTCCGTCAGACACGACCACTTTCAGTCCAATCCCTTTTGAGACCAGATCACCCATCATTTTCTCAACATAGCTTCCTTGGGCTTGCAGGCAAACGAACGACAGATAGAACATTGCTCGGGTAGCATCGGGATTTTCCTTGAAGGCATTGATATTTGCGTGTCCCTGACGATAGTCTATTCTATACGTAAGGAAATGGTTTTCAAGTGTGATTGAAGAAACCTGACCTATGCCATTAGCCACTGGAATCGGACAATCTCTGTTTGTCCTTTTTATCTGTGCTTCTATAGAGTTCTCATATGAATGCTTGGCTACCAACTTAACGATGTTGCCAATCATTATCAGTGCAAGTAATATGCCTCCGATTATTTTGAAAGTTTTCTTCATGATGCAAATCAATAACTTGTTACGGTTGTATATCCTAAATCATCAGTATAGGCAGAGTAATAGTTGCCATTCATGTCATGCCCGATAGTGTTCCCATATCCATCCATATAGGAATATGTGTTGAACATTCAAGATGTTGCACTTCTATCTTGAATGTTCAGGAGAATATAGTGCATAAGCGGGATATAGGGAAATCGGACAGTATCAATACCATGTAACTTATGCCTTAAACCTAAAATGGGAGGGTATTACGTTTCTGTGTTTATTATTTCAAAAATCTTACAGTTTCCTGATTAGATCCCTTTATTGTTGCAATGTCTACCTAACAATACTATTTTCACTCGCAAACAAAAATATCCGGCAACCGAATAACGATTGCCGGATACTCTATTGAGATAAGAAATATTAACCCTTAACGACTGTACGCTTTTCCTTGATGCGTGCCTTCTTACCTGTAAGAGCACGGAGGTAGTACAACTTGGCACGGCGAACCTTACCACGCTTGTTGACCTCAATAGAGTCGATGTTTGGCGACTCGATTGGGAAGATACGCTCTACACCAACTGTTCCAGACATCTTGCGTACAGTGAAACGCTTCTTCTCACCATGACCGGAGATCTTGATGACTACGCCACGGTAGAGCTGGATACGCTCCTTTGAACCCTCGATAATTTTGTAAGCGACAGTAACAGTATCACCTGCTCTGAATTCCGGGAACTGCTTGCCGGTTGCAAATGCTTCTTCAGCAACTTTAATCAAATCCATTGTTTCTTGATTTTATTAAATTTGTTTTATCGGACGAACCTAACATAGCAGTAATTATGTGATGTGTAGTAATGTCTTAGGTAAGATGTATCACTTTCTTACAATACAGGTTTCATCACCCCTGCCATAGGTTAGGCCGAAAGCTTTTTTGTTTCTTTAACTTTTAAGGATTAAGCCTCAGTTGTCTCTGCTGGTGTCTCCTCTACCGGAGCCTCTACAGTCTCTGCTGTTTCAGCCTTTGGAGCTGCCTTCTTGCCTGCACGGCGAGTCTTCTTGGCAGCCTTTGGAGCCTTTGCCATGTTCTCATCGAAATCGACAAGCTCTATGAAGCAGATTGAAGCGGCATCTCCCTGACGGACACCAAGTTTGATGATACGTGTGTATCCACCTGGGCGGTCACCTACCTTTGGTGCGACTACCTTGAAGAGCTCTGTGACAGCGTACTTGTTCTGAAGGTATGAGAATACAACACGACGTGAGTTTGTTGTATCTTCCTTTGAACGTGTCACAAGTGGCTCAACATATTTCTTGAGGGCCTTAGCCTTTGCTACAGTCGTAGTGATTCTTTTGTGCATAATCAACGAAATCGCCATATTTGCAAGCATAGCGGAACGATGAGATGCAGTACGACTGAGATGATTGAATTTCTTATTGTGTCTCATTTTGTTTGTTTTCTTTTTAACCAGTCAGCAAATGTCTGCTTATCCCCTGCCTTGCACACGGATGTGGCGAGGCAACGGGAATCATAAGCGGGACATTAGTCCTGATTAAGTTTGTATTTTGTAATATCGGTTCCAAACGACAGATTCAGACTCTCGAGCAAATCATCAAGCTCTGAAAGCGATTTCTTACCGAAGTTGCGGAACTTAAGGAGGTCAGTCTTATTGAACTGAACAAGGTCACCGAGAGTTTCCACATCAGCAGCCTTAAGACAGTTGAGGGCACGAACGGAAAGGTTCATGTCAACAAGACGTGTCTTCAGGAGCTGGCGCATGTGGAGTACTTCCTCATCGAACTCTTCATTGCCCTCCATCTCCGGGTTCTCTAGAGTAATCTTCTCGTCGGAGAAGAGAAGGAAATGATGAATCAGAATCTTTGCTGCCTCTTTAAGAGCATCTTTCGGGTGTATGGAGCCGTCCGTAGACACTTCTATGACGAGCTTGTCGTAGTCAGTCTTCTGTTCTACGCGATAAGGCTCGACACTGTAGCGTACGTTACGGATTGGGGTGTAGATAGAATCGATTGGGAGCACATTGACATCTGTACAGAACTGACGGTTCTCATCAGCAGGAACATAGCCACGTCCCTTATTGATTGTGATATCAATCTGCATTGATGCTTTCGCATCCAAATGACAAATCACCAAATCAGGATTTAACACTTCAAATCCAGTCAGATACTTGTCTATATCGCCAGCCTTGAACTCTGTTGTGTTCTCAACTGTGATAGAGACTTTCTCATTCTCGAATTCATCTACTATTTGCTTGAATCTGACTTGCTTAAGATTCAAGATAATGTTGGTGACATCTTCCTTTACGCCTGGAACAGAAGAGAACTCGTGTTCCACACCATCAATCTTGATGGTATTGATAGCATAGCCATCAAGCGATGAAAGGAGAATGCGGCGCAATGAGTTACCGATGGTAACACCAAAGCCTGGCTCAAGAGGACGAAATTCGAACTTGCCGACTTTGTCATTGGCCTCCAGCATTACAACTTTATCGGGTTTTTGAAATGCTAATATCGCCATTAATTTAATGATTATTTAGAGTACAACTCAACGATTAACTGCTCCTTGATGTTCTCAGGAATATCTGCACGGTCTGGACGGTGGAGGAACTTGCCTGACTTTGTCTGCTGATCCCATTCTATCCAAGGGAACTGGCTGTGGTTGCGGCCAGCGAGAGAATCCTCGATAACCTCGAGAGACTTTGACTTCTCACGTACGCCAATCACCATGCCTGCCTTTACCGAGAATGATGGAATGTTAACGACAGAACCGTCTACAGTGATGTGCTTGTGACCTACGAGCTGACGTGCAGCACGACGTGTAGGAGCGATGCCGAGACGATAGACAACATTGTCAAGACGGCTCTCAAGGAGCTGGAGGAGAACCTCACCGGTGATGCCGTCAGCCTTAGCAGCCTTCTCGAACAAGTTACGGAACTGGCGCTCGAGCACACCGTATGTGTACTTGGCCTTTTGCTTCTCTGCCAACATGACACCATACTCGGACATCTTGCGACGACGGTTGTTGCCATGCTGTCCAGGAGCGAAGTTTCTCTTGGACAAAACTTTCTCTGAGCCGAGGATTGCTTCACCGAATCGACGGTCAATTCTTGATTTCGGACCTGTATATCTAGCCATAATTGCTATTTATATAAATAATATGTGAAAAATAATTCGGATTATACGCGACGACGCTTTGGAGGGCGGCAGCCGTTATGTGGAAGTGGAGTAACGTCGACAATCTCTGTCACTGCAATGCCACAAGAGTGGCAAGCCCGGATAGCAGACTCCCGACCGTTGCCCGGACCCTTAACGAATGCCTTCACCTTACGGAGACCAAGATCATAAGCGACCTTCGCGCAATCCTCTGCTGCCATCTGGGCTGCATAAGGAGTGTTCTTCTTTGAGCCGCGGAAACCCATCTTACCTGCTGAAGACCAAGAGATGACCTGACCCTCGCCGTTTGTAAGAGAGACGATAATATTGTTGAAAGAGCTATGTACGTGAAGCTGACCTACAGCGTCTATGCGCACGTTTCTTTTCTTTGTTGCTGTTTTCTTTGCCATGACTTTACAATCTTTTAAGCGTTATTACTTAGTGGCCTTCTTCTTGTTAGCAACAGTCTTCTTCTTACCCTTACGTGTACGAGCATTATTCTTTGTGCTCTGTCCACGAACCGGAAGACCGTTACGGTGACGGACACCACGATAGCAACCAATATCCATCAGTCGCTTGATATTCAACTGGATCTCTGAACGAAGATCACCTTCTACCTTGAATTCAGCGCCGATAATTTCACGGATCTTAGCTGCATCGTCGTCTGACCACTCGTTAACCTTAAGGTCACGGCTGACACCTGCTTTATCCAATATCTTTGCTGAACTACTTCGACCTATACCATAAATATAGGTCAATGCGATTTCGCCACGCTTATTCTGGGGCAAATCTACTCCAACAATTCTTATTGCCATTGTTTGTTATAAATGAATGAATAATAGACATAATGGGTATATACCCGAAAATCCGAATTGCAAAGTTACAAAAAACTTTTGCAATTCTGAATTTTCAGAGTGTTATATCCAAAGTTTTTTAACTTCTACGTTCTGATTTTAACGTACATTAAAACCTTAACCCTGACGAGTCTTGAACTTAGGGTTCTTCTTGTTGATTACAAAAAGACGGCCCTTGCGACGTACGATCTTACAGTCAGGAGTACGCTTCTTCAAAGATGCTCTTGTCTTCATTTCTCTAATTTATTTGAGGTTCCTTTATTTATATCTGAATGATATCCTTCCCTTAGTAAGGTCATACGGGGACATCTCCACCTTTACCTTATCTCCTGGAAGAATCTTTATGTAATGCATTCTCATCTTGCCAGAGATGTGTGCGATGATTTCCACACCATTCTCCAGTTCCACACGGAACATTGCATTTGACAGCGACTCTATGATTCTGCCGTCCTGCTCGATAGCCGATTGTTTTGCCATATCAGTAAATTTCGCCTTCTAAACGTTCTATTTCTTCAAATGATGATAATATCTCAGACTTGCCGTGCCGCACCACAATCGTGTGCTCAAAATGGGCAGCGGACTTATGGTCAAGTGTCACTATGCTCCACTTGTCGGGCATCAGTCCTATTCTGTTATCGCCCATTGTAATCATCGGTTCGATGGCTATGCACATCCCGTTTTTCAGAGTTGCGCCATTACCACGTCTGCCGTAGTTGGGGACTGCCGGATCCTCATGCATATTCTTTCCTATGCCGTGTCCTGTCAGTTCCCTTACGATTCCATAGCCTTCCGCCTCACAATGGCTCTGGACAGCATATCCTATGTCTCCGACTTTCTTTCCTGCTATTGCGGTTTCAATGGCCTTGTACAAGGAGTCTTTCGTTGTGCGCAGAAGTTTCCGTATTTCTTCCGACACTTCTCCGACACAAAATGTATAGGCAGAGTCACCGCAGAAGCCGTTGAGAAGCGTTCCGCAATCGATGGAGACGATATCTCCATCCTTTAGAATCTGTTTCTCTGACGGCACCCCATGCACCACGCAGTCATTAACTGATGTACATATAGAGGCAGGGAATGGCTGGCCATATGGATTAGGATAATTCAGGAATGTCGGTATTGCCCCGTGGTCCCTGATATATTCCTCTGCGATTCTGTCCAGCTGAAGCGTAGTGATTCCCGGCTTTATATGGTGGAACAACTCCGCGAGGGTCTGACCAACGAGTTGGTTAGCCTCTCGCATAAGTTGTATTTCTTCCTCAGTCTTGAGAAATATCCTCATATCTCGGATTAATATGCAGCAACGCCACCATTTCGTGTACGTCCGCTCTTCAGCAGTCCGTCATAGTGACGCATCATCAGATGTGACTCTATCTGCTGGAGTGTATCAATGACTACGCCGACAAGAATCAAGAGTGATGTTCCACCGAAGAACTGTGCGAACGCTTGTTGCACATTAAGAAGTCCAGCAAGGGCTGGCATGACAGCAATGAATGCTATGAAGATAGAGCCCGGAAGTGTTATACGTGATATAACGGTATCTATGTACTCTGCAGTATCATGACCTGGCTTCACGCCTGGTATGAATCCATTGTTGCGCTTCATATCCTCTGCCATCTGTGTAGGATTGAGAGTGATGGCTGTATAGAAGTATGTGAACGCTATGATGAGAACTACATAGATGAGGTTATAGAGGAAACTTCCGTTATCCATAAGCTGTCGGAGACCTGCCGAAGCGCCGTCTGCTGTGAAGCCCACCACTGTAAGCGGGATGAACATCAAGGCCTGAGCAAAGATGATAGGCATCACGTTGGCAGCAAAAAGCTTCAGAGGAATATACTGACGTGCACCGCCGATTTGGCGTGCCGTGCCGCGACCTTCCACACGCTTGGCGTACTGTACAGGTATCTGACGGGTAGCCTGTGTGAGGACTATTGCGGCGCAAACTACAGCATACAGTATGAGAATCTCGACTATAAGCATCACGATACCGCCTCCAGAGATAGCTGTGAAACGAGAGGTGATTTCCTGTACGAAAGCCTGTGGCAGACGAGCGATGATACCGAGCATGATGATAATGGACACGCCATTGCCTATGCCTTTGTCGGTAATACGCTCACCGAGCCAGAGGATGAACATGGAACCTGCTGCAAGGATAATCGTAGCAGGAATCATGAACACCTGCCAAGATATTCCTGATGCCAGTGCCTCTCCTGCCTGTGTCCTGATGTTCACAAGGTAGCAAGGAGCCTGGAACAGAAGTATGGCAACCGTAAGGACACGGGTATACCAACTGATTTTCTTACGGCCACTCTCACCTTCACGCTGCATCTTCTGGAAATAAGGTACAGCAACTGCGAGAAGCTGCATTACGATTGAGGCTGAGATATACGGCATAATACCAAGCGCAAAGATTGACGCATTGGAAAATGCACCACCAGAGAACATGTCAAGAAGCGACATAAGTCCACCGCTTGTCTGTGACTGGAGCTTCTCAAGCTGTCCAGGGTTAATGCCCGGAAGCACTATGAACGACCCAAAACGATATATTGCGGTGAACAGCAGGACGATGAGGAGCCGCTGACGCAGGTCCTCAATCTTCCAACAGTTCTTCAGTGTCTCAATGATTTTTTTCATTATTCAATAATTGTTGTGTTACCACCTTGTGCCTTGATAGCCTCTTCTGCAGTCTTCGAGAATGCATGAGCCTCTACATCGACCTTTACAGTAAGCTGGCCCATGCCAAGAATCTTGACAAGTTCCTTACCGTTTGTCAGGCCGGCTGCAACGAGCTCGGCAATGCCGATCTTCGAAACGTTCTGCTTCTCTGCAATCTTCTGTATAGTAGAGAGATTGACTGCAAGGTATTCCTTGTGGTTGATGTTCTTGAAGCCGAACTTAGGCAGACGACGCTGCAGAGGCATCTGACCACCCTCAAAACCGATCTTGCGCTTGTAACCAGAGCGAGACTTAGCACCCTTGTGGCCACGAGTAGATGTACCGCCGAGGCCTGAACCAGGACCACGACCGATACGACGACGTGAATGAGTAGAGCCTGCAGCTGGGGTCAAATTATTTAATTTCATAATCGTGTCTATTTAAAAGATAATTACATTAATTATTCAACAACGGTTACCAGATGGTGAACCTTACGAATCATGCCACGGAGAACAGGAGTATCCTCACGCTCTACAACCTGAGAGATTTTGTGAAGACCAAGGGCCTGCAGTGTGCGCTTCTGGTCAATAGGAGCGCCGATTCTACTTTTAGTCTGTTTGATCTTTATTGTTGCCATAATTATCCTCCTTATCCCTTAAATACTTTTTCAATACTGATTCCACGCTCGCTTGCGATTGTACGGGCATCACGCATAAGGCTGAGTGCCTTGATTGTAGCCTTCACGAGGTTGTGAGGGTTTGAGCTGCCCTTTGACTTTGCGAGGACATCTGTCACACCAGCACTCTCGAGAACAGGACGCATGGCACCACCAGCCACAAGACCAGTACCAGCTGCTGCCGGCTTCAGGAACACCTGGGCACCGCCGAAACGCACTTCAATCTCATGTGGAATGGTACCGTTGATTACAGGAACCTTGACAAGGTTCTTCTTTGCAGCCTCTGTACCCTTTGTGATGGCGGCAGTAACTTCACCGGCCTTACCGAGACCGCAGCCTATCTGGCCCTTACCGTCACCCACAACAACGATGGCAGCGAATGTGAAGGTTCTACCACCTTTTGTTACCTTAGTAACACGGTTAATGGCTACGAGCTTGTCCTTGAGCTCTGACTCGCCACTTACTTTTACTTTATCAATTGCCATAATTGTTCATTAGAAATTAAGTCCACCATTACGAGCTGCATCAGCGAGCTCTTTTACACGACCGTGATAAAGATATCCGTTACGGTCGAAAACTACCGATGTGATGCCTGCGGCCTTAGCCTTCTCTGCCACGAGTGCGCCAACCTTTGCAGCCTGCTCCTTCTTAGGCATAGCCTCGAGTCCGAGGGAAGAAGCGGAAGCAAGAGTGCAGCCTGTAAGGTCGTTTATCACCTGTGCATAGATCTGCTTGTTGCTACGGAACACGCTGAGACGTGGACGCTCTGCAGTACCGTTTACATTCTTGCGAATTCTATATTTGATTTTGATTCGTCTTTCTACTTTCTTTGTTGTCATAATCGTTAATGTTTTAATGATTATTACTTAGCCGAAGCACTCTTACCAGACTTGCGACGGATAACCTCACCCTGGAAGAGAATACCCTTACCCTTGTAAGGCTCTGGCTTACGGAATGAGCGAATCTTTGCGCAGATAAGGCCGAGAAGTGCCTTGTCGCAGCTTTCAATCATGATGAGAGGGTTCTGGTTACGCTCAGACTTTGTCTCTACCTTAACCTCAGCAGGGAGCTGGAGGAAGATAGGGTGAGTATAGCCGAGTGCGAACTCAATGAGGTTACCCTGATTGGATACACGGTAGCCGACACCGACAAGCTCAAGAGTCTTCTTATAGCCTTCGCTTACACCTACAACCATGTTGTTGACAAGCGAACGGTACAGACCGTGGAAAGCATTGCGCTGCTTATAGTTTACCGGGCTGGTCTCGTCTACTTCGAAAGTGATGTGACCGTCCTCTACCTTAACGATTATGGATGAGTCAACCTTCTGTGACATTTCTCCCTTCGGGCCCTTGACAGTTACGACACCGTCATTAAGGGTTACAGTTACGCCGGCAGGGATAGCGATTGGCATTTTACCTATTCTTGACATTGCTGTTCCTCCTTAATTAATAGACATAGCAAAGAACCTCGCCGCCAATCTTGAGTTCGGCAGCCTCTTTGTCTGTCATGACGCCCTTGGATGTGGACAGGATTGCGATACCCAGTCCGTTGATAACTCGTGGCATGTCCTTGTAACCGGTGTACTTACGGAGACCTGGTGTAGAGACACGCTTAAGACACTTGATTGCGTTTGTCTTTGTTGTAGGATTCCATTTCAAAGCGACTTTGATAGAACCCTGAGGTCCGTCCTCCACGAACTTGTAGTTGAGGATATAACCCTTCTCGAAGAGAATCTTTGTGATCTCTTTCTTCAGATTTGACGCTGGCACCTCAACGACACGATGATGAGCCATGATTGCGTTTCTGAGTCTTGTCAGATAATCTGCTATTGGATCTGTCATGATAAAAATGAAGTTTAATTAATCGGGACTACCCCGACAATATTAAAGAATGAAAGTTTTAATTGATCGGGACTTTCCCGACAATATTAAATTTTATCCTTGCCGACAGTCACGGCATGTTTCTGCCGGAAGGAGTAAGCAAGTCCGCCCTCCGTCACTGATGGAGGAGAGGCGTGACTTTTCTGTGCGTACGATTATTACCAGCTTGCCTTCTTCACGCCAGGGATGAGACCTGCAGAAGCCATCTCACGGAACTGGATACGGGAAATGCCGAACTGGCGGATATAACCCTTCGGACGACCGGTGATCTTGCAACGGTTATGGAGTCGGATAGGGTTGGCGTTCTTTGGTATGCTCTGGAGCTTGCGAGCTGCTTCGTATGCCTCTGCGAGATCATCGGTAGTAGCGATAATCTTCTTGAGTGCAGCACGCTTCTCAGCGTAGCGAGCTACCAGGCGAGCACGCTTTACCTCGCGTGCCTTCATTGATTCTTTTGCCATATCTCTTAATCGTTTTTAGCGTTCTTGAATGGAAGACCGAATGCCTTCAGGAGTGCATATCCTTCTTCGTCAGTCTTTGCTGTGGTGACGAATGTGATGTTCATACCCTGGATGCGGTCAACATTATCAATATTGATTTCAGGGAAGATGATCTGCTCCTGGATACCCAGCGTGTAGTTGCCGCGTCCGTCGAGCTTTGACTCGATACCCTTGAAGTCGCGGATACGAGGGAGTGCGATGCGCACGAGCTTCTCGAGGAACTCGTACATGCGCTCACGGCGGAGAGTAACCATGACGCCGATAGGCATCTTCTTACGGAGCTTGAAGTTCGCAATATCCTTCTTTGAATATGTAGCGACAGCCTTCTGTCCTGTGATGGTTGTTATCTCGTTGATTGCCACCTCGATGAGCTTCTTGTCCTGGGTTGCGTCACCAAGTCCCTGGTTTACTACAATCTTTGTCAACTGAGGAATCTCCATTGACGAAGAGTAGTTGAACTGCTTCTGGAGTGCTGGAGCGATTGTCTCAGCATAAACCTTCTTTAACTGTGCTGTATCCATTACTTGATTTCCTCCCCTGACTTTTTAGCGATGCGGATGACGTTCTTGCCTTCATGCTTGATGGAGACGCGTGTAGCCTTGCCGCTCTTCGGATCGATGAGACTCAGATTTGAGATATGAATAGGAGCTTCCTGCTCGACGATGCCGCCCTGAGGGTTCTTTGCACTTGGCTTCTGGCTCTTCTTGACCATGTTAAGGCCTTCTACGATGGCACGCTGTTCTGCCACGAGAACCTTGAGGACTTTGCCTTTCTTGCCCTTGTCCTTGCCGGCAAGAACGATGACATTATCGTCTTTTCTGATATGTAACTTTGTCATTTTCCTGTAACTTTTAATTATTAGAGAACCTCAGGTGCCAGAGAAACGACCTTCATATTCACCGCACGGAGCTCACGGGCTACAGGGCCGAAGATACGGCTGCCGCGGAGCTCACCAGCGTTGTTGAGCAGTACGCATGCGTTGTCATCGAAACGGATGTACGAGCCATCTGCACGGCGAATCTCCTTCTTTGTGCGTACGATCAAAGCCTTTGATACTGCACCTTTCTTCAAATCACTTGATGGGATGACGTTCTTGACAGCTACGACGATAACGTCACCCACGCTTGCGTAACGGCGCCTGGTACCACCAAGGACACGGATGCAGAGAGCTTCGCGTGCACCGCTGTTATCACATACTGTAAGTCTTGATTCTGCCTGTATCATATTTACTTAGCTTTTTCAGTTATTGAAACTAATCTCCAGCGCTTTGTCTTGCTGAGAGGACGTGTCTCCATGATTAGCACTGTATCGCCCACATGAGCCTCATTGTTCTCATCGTGTGCATGGTATTTCTTTGTCTTCTGGACAAATTTACCGTATATAGGATGTTTCTCCTTGAACTTAGCAGCAACGACAATGGACTTCTCCATCTTGTCGCTGATAACAACACCCTGTCTTGTCTTTCTTAAATTTCTTGTTTCCATCGTGGATAATTGTTATTTGTTAAGTTCCCTTTGACGGAGTACTGTCTTCATGCGTGCTATGTCACGACGAGCGCCCTTAATCTGAGATGGATTCTCGAGTGGAGTGATAGCGTGGTTGAGCTTCATCTGCTGAAGAGCAGCCTCTGCTGTCTCGAGTTTCTCGACCAATTCCTTGGTCTCGAGTTCATTGATTTCTTTTACCTTCATAATTATGCGTTCTTGTCGTAGTCACGACGGATAATAAACTTACACTTTACTGGCAATTTCTGTGCTCCGAGGCGGAGTGCTTCCTTTGCCACTGCGAAAGGTACGCCTTCTACCTCGAAGAGGATACGGCCCGGAGTCACCGGAGCTACCCATCCTGCCACGTCACCCTTACCTTTACCCATTCGGACGTCGGCAGGCTTGCGTGTGATAGGTTTGTCAGGGAAGATGCGGATCCATACCTGGCCTTCACGGTTCATATAACGGTTTATCGCCACACGGGCTGCCTCTATCTGACGGCTGTCAATCCATTTTGGCTCAAGTGTCTTGATGCCGAATGAACCGAAAGCGAGCTGAGTGCCGCGGTGAGCGTTGCCCTTATTGCCACGACCGTCTTGCGGTCTTCTGTATTTTACTCTTTTTGGCTGTAACATGATAGACTCTACTTTTAACGGTTATTGTTTCTCTTACGGTTACCGCCTCTGCCTGAGCGTGGACTGTTTGAACGGCCGTTGCTCTGCTTCTCCTGTGTGAAGTTGACGGTAACGTCCTTCTTGCCATAGACTTCACCACGGCAGATCCACACCTTGATGCCGAGAATACCTACCTTGGTGAGTGCTTCTGCCTGACAGTAATCTATATCTGCGCGGAATGTGTGGAGTGGAGTACGTCCTTCCTTGAGCATCTCCTTGCGTGCCATTTCGGCACCGTTAAGACGTCCGCAGATCTGGACTTTGATACCCTCTGCACCAGCACGCATGGCGTTGGCGATAGCCATCTTGATGGCGCGACGGTATGCTACTTTGCCCTCTATCTGGCGAGCGAGGTTGTTCGCTACGATTGTCGCGTCAAGGTCTGGCTTCTTGACTTCGAAGATGTTGATCTGGATGTCCTTGTCATAAAGCTTCTTGAGCTCTTCCTTCAACTTGTCGACATCCTGGCCACCCTTACCAATGACAATACCCGGACGGGCTGTGCAAATAGTGATGGTGACGAACTTCAATGTACGCTCGATGATGATGCGAGAGACGCTGGCCTTTGCGAGACGCTCGTTAAGATACTTGCGGATCTTCCTGTCCTCTACGAGGTTGTCTCCGAAGTTCTTGCCACCGAACCAATTTGAGTCCCAACCACGGACGATGCCGAGGCGGTTAGCGATTGGATTAACTTTCTGTCCCATACTTAATTAATTGTCATTAGTTTTTGCATCTACGAACAGTGTCACGTGGTTGGAGCGTTTGCGGATACGGTAGCCGCGGCCCTGTGGCGCAGGACGCATGCGCTTCATTGTAACACCTTCATCAACGAAGATCCTGGAGATGTAGAGTTCTCCTTCTTCAGCCTTACGATCATTCTTTATCTCCCAGTTTGCAATAGCGGAACGGAGAAGCTTCTCGACGTCGGCAGATGCCGCCTTCTTGGAGAATCTCAGCACACCGAGCGCACGGTTTACCTCCATGCCACGCACCATGTCCACGACGTAGCGCATCTTGCGTGGTGAAGAAGGGCAGCCGTTGAGCTTTGCAAAGTACAAATTCTTCTGGGCTTCTTTTCTTGCTTTAGCAGCGTTATGTTTTCTTGCTCCCATTTTGTTTCTTATGGTTTTGGATTGTCATGCCTGCTTACTTGCGGTTGCCTGCGTGACCGCCGAAGCGGCGTGTTGGCGCAAACTCACCAAGCTTGTGGCCTACCATATTCTCGGTGATGTAAACAGGGATAAATTTGTTACCGTTATGAACAGCCACTGTATGACCCACGAAATCAGGTGAGATCATTGAGGCTCTAGCCCAAGTCTTGACAACATTCTTCTTGCCGCTCTCATTCATGGCGAGAATCTTCTTCTCAAGAGAAACGTTGATGTATGGACCTTTTTTTAATGAACGACTCATAATTTACTCAGTTTGCTAATTAATTACTTCTTGTTAGCTCTCTCAATGATGTACTTGTTGGAAAGCTTCTTAGGTGCGCGTGTCTTCAAGCCCTTAGCATAGAGACCCTTGCGTGAGCGTGGATGACCACCAGACTGGCGTCCCTCGCCACCACCCATCGGGTGATCTACAGGGTTCATGACAACACCACGGTTGTGAGGACGACGACCGAGCCAGCGCGAACGGCCTGCCTTTCCTGACTGCTCGAGAGCGTGGTCAGAGTTGCCCACAGAACCTACTGTCGCCTTGCACGCAGAGAGTATCTGGCGTGTCTCTCCAGAAGGGAGCTTGATAACACAGTAACGACCCTCGCGGGATGTCAACTGAGCAAAGTTACCAGCCGAACGGACGAGAAGGGCACCCTGTCCCGGGCGGAGCTCGATATTGTGAATCACTGTACCTACTGGTATGTTGGCCAGAGGGAGAGTGTTTCCAATCTCAGGAGCTGCTTCCGCACCTGACATCAGGGTCATGCCGACCTGAAGTCCGTTAGGAGCGATAATGTAACGTTTTTCACCATCAGCATAATAGAGAAGTGCTATGCGAGCCGAGCGGTTTGGATCGTACTCGATAGACTTTACCACTGCTGGAACACCATCTTTCTCTCGCTTGAAGTCGATGATACGATACTTCCGCTTGTGACCGCCGCCCTTATAGCGGACTGTCATCTTACCGGTGTTGTTTCGACCGCCGGTGCTACGCTTACCGTAAACGAGAGACTTCTCTGGCACGGATGCAGTAATATCCTCGAACGTGCCAATAACCTTGTGTCTTTGACCAGGAGTAACTGGTTTTAATTTACGTACTGCCATTTTATTTAGATATTGCTATAAAAATCAATAGTCTCGCCCTCCTTAAGAGTAACGATAGCCTTCTTGAATGCGTTCTTCTGTCCCTTCACGAGACCCGCACGGGTATAGCGTGCTGAACGCTTGCCAGAATAGCGCATTGTGTTCACGTCCTCCACAGTGACATTGTACTGTGCCTCGACTTCTTTCTTTATCTCAAGCTTGTTTGCCTCAGGACGCACAATGAAACCGTAGCGGTTAGGCCTTTTCTCAGAAATCTTGGCCATCTTCTCGGTGACCAGTGGTTTAATAATGAATGCCATACTTTAGTGTCTCCTTTACTTTACTTGTTCAAGATATTGTCGATTGTCGCGAAGGATGATTCTGCTACCACGAGGACATCAGCGTTGAGGATGCCGTAAGCGTGGATGTTTGCCGCAGCCTGCACCTTCATCTTCTGTACGTTGCGTGCAGAGAGATAGATATTCTTGTTCTCAGCAGGCAGGACGAAGAGTATCTTCTTTCCCTCTACGCCGAGGTTCTTTGCGATTGCCAGCATTTCCTTTGTCTTTGGCAACTCCATATTGAAATCCTCGACAACGACGATGGCGTTCTCCTGTGCCTTGTATGAGAGTGCACTCTTACGTGCAAGAATCTTTGTCTTGAGGTTAAGCTTTGTGCGGTAATCGCGTGGACGAGGGCCAAAGACGCGTGCACCGCCCACAAGTACTGGCGAGTTGATGTCACCGCGACGTGCGCCGCCGCCACCCTTCTGACGTCCGAGCTTGCGTGTTGAGCCAGAGAGCTCTGAACGCTCCTTTGCCTTCGCTGTTCCCTGACGCTGATTGCCGAGATACTGCTTGACATCAAGGTAAAGAACATGATCGTTTGGCTCAATTCCGAAGATAGATTCGTTTAACGTAACCTTTCTTCCGGTCTCCTGACCTTTTATATCTAATACGTTAACTTCCATTATTTCTGAATTAAGACTGTTGAACCATTATAACCTGCTACAGAGCCCTTGACAATGATAAGATTCTGCTCAGGTATCACCTTTAACACTTTGAGGTTCTGGGTTGTCACGCGCTCATTACCCATGTGACCGCCCATTCGCATGCCCTTGAACACCTTTGCAGGATAAGAGCAGGCACCAATTGAACCTGGCTTGCGGAGACGGTCATCCTGACCGTGTGTAGCCTGACCTACACCGCCGAAACCGTGGCGCTTCACAACGCCCTGGAAACCTTTACCCTTTGATGTGCCTACAACGTCCACAAAAGAGGCATCGTTGAACAGCTCCACAGTAATTGTGTCTCCGAGATTGTAATCCTCTTCAAATTTGAACTCGGCCAAGTGCTTCTTCGGTGTTGTACCAGCCTTCTTGAAGACGCCCATCATAGGCTTGCTTGTACGGGACTCCTTAGCCTCCGCAAAGCCAAGCTGCACAGCCTGGTAGCCATCTTTCTCGACAGTCTTCACCTGAGTGACAACACAAGGACCAGCTTCGATAACAGTGCACGGTACATTCTTACCGTCGGCACTGAAAACGGATGTCATTCCGATTTTTCTTCCAATTAATCCTGGCATTTCAATTTAAAATTTAATAATAATGTGTATTTTTTTTCGTTTTTAATATCCAACTTTTCAGTTGTTTTCTCCGACAAGGTGCATATATACGCAGAAACAGAACCACCAAAAGAACTTATTTCCCAAAGTTCTAAGGCGTTCATTTCCAGCGGGTTGATAGCATAAGCCAGCGCAATCCACACCTTTTTACGATGCAAAGATACGAAATATTTTCGTTTTATGCAAATATTTTCTGATATTTTTTTATGCACAAATACTTACAGAGAGGCATTCAAATGCCCCACCAATCACAGGGCACAATATTCTACTCCAGCACACCATAAGGCATTTCAACCGTATCTACGACAAAACAGTAAACACTCTCTGTATCAAATTCAACAGCATTCATAACCAACGGAGCAACAGGCTGCGAACGGGCTCCTACAAGTTCATCTCTCCACGAGAAATCAAGATAAAACGGGATGGCTCCCCAAAGAAAAGCATGTGAACTTGCCGTCATATCATAGTTAAAGACCCCTTCCGAAGACGACAATGAAAGACAAGGCTTCGAGTTCTCTGCGAAGAACATGTAACATCCTTTATCTTTCAGACCAAAAGATTCATCGTACAGACAAAAAGACCTACTTCCGTCATTCACAAGAAACAGGTAGTCTCCATATTCATAATATGAATTGCCAGGAGCAGGAGTGTCCAGACGCAGACACATGTACTTGTCCACGACCTTAACCCTGACAGTGACGCTTGCATTATCCGCATTATCTTTCACGACAAGACGTGCGATGCCTTTCTCCTTGGTCTTAATCTTTATTTTACCGTCACTTACAGAAGCCTCCTGTATATCTTGCCCAGACACTTCTACTGAGAGATTGCCACTTCCACCACCAAAAGCGATTTCCTGAACATTCGCAGACAATGGCTTTTCGTAATACTCCTTTTCAAAATACAACGGAGAGAAGACATCACTGTCATTACAACTGTAAAGAGCAGAGACCATGCATGCAAAAACAAGGAAACGAACCGTTTTCATAAATCTCATAATCATACAATGCGGAATTTTAAAATCATGTATAACAATAACCTTATGGCATAAAACCTGACACAAAAATACAAAAAAATCCATTATAAAGAAAAAAATCCATATTCCTAATAAAAAAACATTCGATGACATATCACCCCACCTTAATACAGCGAAACGACACCAACATCATGACAAACAATATAAACGCGAAGCATGGCTTATACAATTACATGTGCACATTATTTTATATAGACACCAACAGCTACCATCCCTACATACATCACCTACATATAGCGATGTATCTCACCGTGTATCATACACATGAAAAAAACTACAGAAGGAGACCGTTTTTCTTACAGAAGACAACACTTTTACTATGCCAACCGTGATACTTCACCATGTGGGAGGTCACCTTCCGCATGATATGACGACACGTCACGTATCCTTTGCCCATACACGCAACCGACAATTAACCACACTGACCTGTATACATAACTTTCTATAAAAAATTTGGTCATATCAGAGAAAACATGTATCTTTGTACGGATTTAGGCGTCTGCCATAGACGACAGGATGTAGGGAAACAACTTCGGCAGGCTTTCCTAATACGCATCTACAACGCTGCCGCAATACTTTTCGGAAAAGACTTATGACACAGGAAGACATTACTCTCATGCAGCACGCCATGACCCTCGCCCGGCGTGGCGAGGGATGGGTAAGCCCCAATCCGCTGGTGGGGGCCGTCATTGTGCGCGGCGGTGAGGTGATTGGCGAGGGATGGCATGCACGCTACGGCGACCTGCACGCCGAGAGAAACGCGTTCCGCGATGCTGACAGCCGCGGTATAGACTGTCATGGCGCAACGATATACGTCACTCTCGAGCCTTGCTGCCACCATGGCCATCAGCCACCTTGCACGGAGGCCATCATAGAGCACGGCATAAAGCGCGTTGTCATGGGTCTCCCTGACCCTAATCCGCTTGTCGCAGGCAAGGGCGTAAGACTGTTGCAGGAGGCCGGCATAGAGGTGGACTGCCTCTCTCCCGACCTGCCACTTTACAAGGAACTGCTGCATCAGAACCGTATCTTCCTGAAATTCATGACGACACGTATGCCGTGGGTGACCGCGAAATGGGCGATGACGTTGGACGGCAAGATAGCGTCCCGTACGGGCGACAGCAAATGGGTGTCATCTCCTGAGTCACGACAGCGTGTACACCTCATGCGCCGCCGTCACAAGGCTATAATGTGCGGCATCGGGACAGTGCTTGCCGATGACCCGATGCTCAATGTGCGGTTGCCGGAGGATGTCGTCCCTGCCGACGATATACGCCAGCCGATACGCATAATAGCCGACAGGCATCTGCATATCCCACTTGACTCACAACTGGTACGTACAGCGCATGACATTCCGCTGGCAATCGCTGCCTCCGCCGATGCTGACCCAAAGAAAGAGGAGGCTCTCATCGAGGCTGGAGCACAGGTATGGCACTGCGATTCTGCCCGTGAGATAATGGAGCGTGCAGGAAAGGAGAATATAGACTCCATCCTCGTGGAAGGAGGAGGAATACTCAACGAATCGCTGTTCTGTGAAGGGCTCGTAGATGAGGTTACAGCATTCATCGCACCGAAAATCATTGGCGGTAGCGAGGCTCTATCGCCAGTGGAGGGCAAGGGAGTCGGTTTCATGGCCGACGCTTTCCTGCTGAAGGATGTGACTGTTGAGCAGATAGGCAACGACATCATGGTCAGCGGATTGAGGGGTTAAATGATTGCGTCACCACATAACCCTACAACCGCCTAACCGAAAAACCGCACAACCATATAACCGCATAATCATATAACCGCATAACCGTAAATGTTCACCGGAATAACAGAAGACATAGGTACCGTACGCGCCCTACACCGTGGAGCGAAGAGTTTCACGCTGGAGATAGAGGCAACGACAGCCCTTGAGGGCACGGTCGTGGGCGACAGCATCGCCACAAACGGCGTCTGCCTTACCGTTACGGACATTGACAGCGGTGTCTTCACCGCCGATGTGATGCCAGAGACCGTAAGCCGCACATCGCTCAGCCAACTGAAACCCGGAAGCCGTGTCAACCTTGAGCGCGCGCTGACCCTGCAGAAACCGCTCGGAGGGCATATCGTCTCGGGACATATCGACGGCACCGGACGTGTCGCACGTCTCTACAGGGACGACAATGCGCTGTGGATGTGGATAGAATGCCGTGAAGACATCATGCGGTATATAGTCGAGAAGGGCAGCATAACGATACAGGGTGTCAGCCTTACCGTGGCGAAGGTGGAGCGGAATGCCTTTGCCGTCTCGCTTATCCCTCACACACAGACTGCCACGACACTATACGAGGCGCGTGTCGGCGACCTCGTCAATCTTGAGAATGATATTATAGCGAAATATGTAGAGCGTCTGATGAACGTGCCGTCTGACAGCGGTGACACAAGAATCGAGCTCTATCGTAACTTCATGATGCAATGAAAGACTTCGAATTCAACACCGTCGAGGAAGCTCTCGACGCCATACGCCAAGGACAGTGTGTCCTTGTCATAGACGACCCTGACCGCGAGAACGAGGGAGACCTTATCTGCGCGGCGCAGTTTGCCACCACGGAGAACGTGAACCTTATGGCTTCGCTTGCCAAGGGACTTATCTGCATGCCTATGAGCAAGAGGCTTTGCGAGCGCCTTAACCTCCCGCAGATGGTCACTCACAACGGTGACAATCATCAGACGGCGTTCACCGTATCCGTAGATCACATCACGACATCGACGGGTATCAGTGCTGTGGAGCGTGGCATAACAGCCCGTGCCGTGGCAGACCCCAACTCCAAGCCTACGGACTTCCGCCGTCCGGGACACATGTTCCCTCTACAGGCACGTGAAGGCGGCGTGCTGGTGCGCACGGGACATACCGAGGCGACCGTCGACCTCTGTCGTCTTGCCGGACTGGAGGAGGCTGGTCTCTGTTGCGAAATCATGCGTGAGGACGGCACAATGATGCGTACCACCGAACTGAAACAGTTGGCCCGCGAGCATAAGCTGGTGTGCATCACCGTGAAGTCTCTCGTGGAATACCGCCGTCGTACAGAGAAACTCATCGAGAGGGTGACTGATGCCGAGCTGCCTACGAAGTACGGCACATTCCGCGCTTACGGCTATTCAAACAAGGTGACGGGAGAACATCATGTGGCCCTTGTCAAGGGCGATGTGACAACTCCAGAGCCTGTGCTCTGCCGCGTGCACTCAGAGTGTCTCACTGGTGACGCCTTCGGCAGTCTCCGCTGTGACTGCGGCGAACAGTTGGCGGAGGCCATGCGCCGCATAGAGGAGCGCGGACGCGGCGTATTGCTGTACCTCCGTCAGGAAGGACGCGGCATAGGCCTGCTGAACAAGCTGAAGGCATACAAGCTGCAAGACCAGGGAATGGATACAGTAGAGGCGAATATCGCGCTCGGCTTTGCCGCTGACCTCCGCGAATACGGCACGGGAGCAAGCATACTCGCAGACCTCGGCATACACGAACTTATCCTCATGACCAACAATCCGCTGAAGATTTCCGGCCTTGACGCCTTCGGTCTGAAGGTCGTGGGACGCGAACCGATAGAGATGACGTGTAACGAGAAGGACGAGTTCTACATGTATACGAAGTTTGCAAAGATGGGACATCTCCTGCATGTAAAGAATCCAAAAAAGAAATAAATACATTATGAAAAGATTAGAAGGACAGCTGGTCGCACAGGGCCAGAAGATCGGCATCATCGCCTCACGTTTCAATGACTTCATTGTCTCTCACCTCATCTCCGGTGCAGAGGACTGTTTCGTGCGCCATGGCGGCAATACAGACGACCTCACCCTCGCTTTGGTGCCTGGAGCTTTCGAGATCCCGATGATGGCACAGCAGATGGCAGAGAGCGGCAAGTATGACGCCGTAGTGTGTCTCGGAGCAGTTATCCGCGGCGCAACCCCTCATTTCGACATGGTTGCCAACGAAGCGGCAAAGGGAATCGCCACGGCTGCGATGAAGAGCGGTGTGCCTGTACTCAACGGCATACTTACCACCGACAGCATAGAGCAGGCCATTGAGCGTGCCGGAACAAAGGCAGGCAACAAGGGGGCAGACGCTATGATTTCTGCTATCGAGATGATTAATCTGAAGAAACTGATGTAAGTTCTGGCAGAGACCAAGTACATCAACAGACGAATGCAGACAATAGACATTACACAGCTACAGGCTATAGGCTACGGCGGTATGTCAACGGTCTATAGATACAGTGATGCCTTGGCGGTGAAAGTATTCCGTCAAGGCATTGCTCGTGACATCGTCACGCATGAATACGACATGGCACGCAAGGCTTATGCCCTTGACATGCCTACCCCACAGCCCCACGAAGTAATAGAGACACTGGGGGGACAGCATGGTATAGTCTACGGACTGTGCAACGGCATGACGCTAAGCCAGGCCATTGCCGCCCACCCTGAACGACTTGAATACTACGCCGTAAGTCTTGCAGGACTATACAGACGGTTGCATTCCACGACCGCTACCGAAGATGCCACTGTCCCAAATGCCCACGAATCAGAGGCAGAAGCCATCAGACGCGTCAGTCATCTGTTCGGGAAAGACGGCGCGGACGCTTTGGAAAGGATACTTGACACCATACCGCAAGGTGACTGTCTGATTCACGGAGACCTGCATCCTGGAAACATAATGATAGAGGACGACAGGATGTTTCTTATAGACATGAGCGAGATGGGGTATGGCAACCCGCTCATAGACATCGCCCATGTCCATGCCTTGATGACCTCCGGGCTCATCGACATCCAGCGTTTCATCGGCTTTCCCGACAAGTATGCCGCCCCGTTATGGGACTCTCTGTTACGTCATTACTACAGCGACAAGAGTGAAAGCGAGCTACAAGACATAAGGAAACGTCTTGATACGCTGTCTCTGATACGCTGCTTCACATGGCTTGCGCCGTCGGAAGGGTTGCCGGAGGAGGTGATAACGCGGTTTCAAGGCCATTTCAGACGGTTGGTAAAGATACAGAACAGCAACCGATAGTAATATCCTAAATGGCAAATAAGCACCGTCTTCATCCTATTTTTTTTTGCATATTAGGCCACAAATGACAATACGGCAGACATCGGCAACGACAAACAGACAACTGCCAAAGACGACAAAAGGCTGAGTACCGTTGCGGTTCTCAGCCTTTATTCTATAATGTATCTGCCCAGCTATCCTTACGATAGCCCTGACACTACACCTTGATTTCCACCTCAACACCTGAAGGGAGCTCAAGCTTCATCAGAGCGTCGACAGTCTTTGCTGTTGAGCTGTAGATGTCAATAAGACGCTTGTAGTCTGAGAGCTGGAACTGCTCACGAGCCTTCTTGTTGACGAATGTTGAACGGTTCACGGTGAAGATGCGCTTGTGTGTAGGGAGTGGAATAGGACCACTGACAACAGCGCCTGTAGCCTTAACGGCCTTGACAATCTTCTCTGCTGACTTGTCTACGAGCATGTGGTCGTAGCTCTTCAGCTTGATGCGGATTTTCTGACTCATTGTTCTTGTTTTAATAGTTATAATATTGATAGGAGTGAAAGGGTATTCCGTAAAGAGTCATTTGCTCACGGAATCCCTTTTCACATTATAGCTTTGCCGTCTATGCCGCCGCTATTAAACGAGGTCGGCACGACCGTTGCACTCTTCGAGGATAGCCTTTGCGATAGAGCTTGATACAGCCTCGTGGTGGTCATACTCCATAGAAGAAGTAGCACGGCCAGAAGTGATGGTACGGAGAGCTGTCACATAGCCGAACATCTCTGCCAGCGGAACCATTGCCTTCACGATGCGTGCACCGCTACGAGCCTCTTCCATACCCTGTACCATACCACGGCGCTTGTTAAGGTCGCCGATGACGTCACCCATGTTCTCCTCAGGAGTAACGACCTCTACCTTCATGATAGGCTCCATGAGGCAAGGACCTGCCTTAGGGCATGCATTCTTGAAGGCGTTGCGTGCTGCGAGCTCGAATGACAACTGGTCAGAGTCGACTGGGTGGAAGCTACCGTCGAGGAGGGTAACCTTGAGACCTGTTACAGGGAAGCCGCCGAGGACACCAGCCTTGAGGCAGTCCTCGAAGCCCTTCTGTACAGAAGGTACGAACTCCTTAGGCACGTTACCGCCCTTGACTTCGTTGATGAACTGCAGATCGCCCTCTGTGTAGTCCTCGTCCTTAGGACCGATGTTGACGATAATGTCAGCGAACTTACCACGGCCACCGGACTGCTTCTTGTAAACCTCACGGAGATTAACCTCGCGTGTGATTGCCTCCTTGTAGTTAACCTGTGGCTTGCCCTGGTTACACTCTACCTTGAACTCACGCTTCAGACGGTCGATGATGATGTCGAGGTGAAGCTCACCCATACCGGAGATGACAGTCTGACCTGACTGCTCGTCTGTACGTACGGTGAATGTAGGATCCTCCTCGGCAAGCTTGGCGAGACCGTTGTCGAGCTTGGCGATGTCAGCCTGAGACTTAGGCTCAACGGCGATAGAGATAACGGTGTCAGGGAATGTCATGGACTCCAGCACGATTGGGTGGCCCTCATCACAGAGGGTATCACCTGTACGGATATCCTTGAAGCCTACGCCTGAGCCGATATCACCTGCTGCAATCTCCTCTACAGGGTTCTGCTTGTTGGAGTGCATCTGGAAGAGGCGGCTTACGCGCTCCTTCTTTCCGGAACGTGGGTTGTATACGTATGAGCCTGCTGCGACAATGCCTGAGTAGACGCGGAAGAACACGAGACGGCCTACATAAGGGTCTGTAGCGATCTTGAATGCGAGAGCCGATGTCGGTTCTGTCTCAGAAGGCTTGCGGTCTTCCTCTTCCTCTGTGTCAGGGTTTGTACCTACGATGTTCTCTGTATCCATTGGTGAAGGGAGGAGAGCACATACATAGTCGAGCATTGTCTGCACACCCTTGTTCTTGAATGAAGAGCCACAGAGCATAGGTACGCACTGGAGTGCGAGAGTACCCTTACGGATAGCGGCGAGAATCTCTTCCTCTGTGATAGTGGAAGGATCTTCGAAATACTTCTCCATGAGAGACTCATCGAACTCAGCTGCTGACTCAAGGAGCTTGTCACGCCATTCGTTGCACTCGTCAACCATGTCTGCAGGGATTTCCTCTACATCATAGTCTGCACCCATTGTCTCGTCATGCCAGAAGATAGCCTTCATCTTAACGAGGTCAACGAGTCCCTTGAAGCTCTCTTCTGCACCGATAGGGCAGCAGAGGCTGACAGGGTTGGCACCGAGGACTTCCTTCATCTGCTTCACTACGTCATAGTAGTTGGCACCAGAACGGTCCATCTTGTTGACATATCCGATACGTGGTACATTGTACTTGTCGGCCTGGCGCCATACAGTCTCAGACTGTGGCTCCACGCCGCCTACTGCACAGTATGTAGCGACAGCACCGTCGAGCACGCGGAGTGAGCGCTCCACCTCTGCGGTGAAGTCAACGTGTCCCGGAGTGTCGATGAGGTTGATCTTGTACTGCTTGTTCTGATAGTTCCAGAAACATGTTGTAGCAGCTGATGTGATGGTGATACCACGCTCCTGCTCCTGCGCCATCCAGTCCATGGTAGCGCTACCGTCGTGTGTCTCACCGATCTTGTGAGTCTTACCTGTATAGAAAAGGATACGCTCTGATGTCGTTGTCTTACCGGCATCGATGTGAGCCATGATACCGATGTTACGGGTAAAATGCAAATCGTGTTTTGCCATTTTTCTTTTTCCTCCTTAGATATTAGAAACGGAAATGAGCGAATGCACGGTTAGCCTCGGCCATACGATGCATATCCTCCTTACGCTTGAAGGCGCCACCCTGGTTGTTATATGCGTCCATGATTTCAGCTGCGAGCTTGTCTGCCATGCCCTTGCCGCCGCGCTTGCGTGCGAAGGCAATCATATTCTTCATGGATACAGACTCGCGACGGTCAGGACGGATCTCTGTAGGAACCTGGAAAGTGGCACCACCGATACGGCGGCTCTTCACCTCCACGTGAGGAGTCACATTGTCAAGAGCCTGCTTCCATATCTCGAGAGCTGACTTCTCTTCGTTCTGCATCTTCTCGCCTACAGTCTTGAGGGCGTTGTAGAAAATCTCGTAAGAGAGGTTCTTCTTGCCGTCATACATGAGGTGGTTCACGAACTTTGACACTTTCTGGTCATTGTACACTGGATCCGGAAGGATCACGCGCTTCTTTGGTTTTGCTTTTCTCATTTTTGTTTGTCGATTAATCTTGCGTGGGGCTGTTCTTCCTGTTCTTCAACGTCCTCTCCCGGACATTTACTCAACCTTCATTTTATAGTCTCCAGCAAAACGTTTTTTAATCTTTTTTCTTTTCTTTGTTGATGTCTTGTGCTATATCAGTAACCGTATTACTTCTTAGCCTTAGGACGCTTTGCACCGTACTTTGAACGGCGCTGTGTGCGGTTTGCCACGCCTGCTGTATCAAGCGTACCGCGCACGATGTGGTAACGTACACCCGGAAGGTCCTTCACACGACCGCCGCGAACGAGCACGATAGAGTGCTCCTGGAGGTTGTGTCCCTCTCCTGGGATGTAGGAGTTGACCTCTTTCTGGTTTGTCAAACGAACACGGGCAACCTTACGCATTGCCGAGTTAGGCTTCTTAGGTGTTGTTGTGTAGACACGCACACACACGCCACGACGCTGTGGGCAAGCCTCCAGCGCTGGAGACTTGCTCTTGTCTACGAGCACCTTTCTGCCTTTTCTAACTAATTGCTGAATTGTAGGCATAATTTTTTGTTTTTTTGATTTATATATTATTGTATTTACTTATATACATAGCTATACACCGACTCCAATAAAGCCGATTCGAGGTGCAAAGTTACATATTTTCCATAAAATAACATAATTATATATATCCATATCATAATAGGTATATTGTTATTTAACTTAATATAACTTTTGAGAGGATAATTTAGCTAAAAAGAGGGTATTTCAGACACTTCCACAAGGCTACACCGATGCTGTAAAGCATGGATGATGCTCCTTCGGGAAGCCACTTCATAGTCTGGAATCGGGCTGATAATACAGCAGGTAAGCCAGACCGTGTGAAAGCTGTATGCGAAAGGTAACCTTTTACCGTGTAAAGGGTCACGGTTGGCAATATGCAAGGTGACCTTTCACCTTGCAAAAGGTCACCTTTTACAAGACCAGAAGCGAGCCTCCAAGGAACATCCTGTAACCCAGCCGTTTACATAACAGTGCCAGTTCATGCGAAGACCCGCCAGGCTGAATGGCAGATATCACTGCCTAATGTGCCTATGTAGGCTGCAAACGCTTCATATCTTAATTATATGATGGATATCGAGTGACTTCATCATATCTATTAATTGGCTTGTCGAGATTTTTGTTGTTTGAGGATTGATGGTCTGCAGTTAAGTAATTGATGGTTTGATTGATAGATAAAGAGCCGAAGCAATAATGAGACAATAGACGACTTGGCATTTCACGCCAGTGCGGACGCACCACGATATAAAACGCCGGAGATATAGCAGCAGAACCAATTACCGCATGACAGAAAACCACAAAACGGCGATATGCGTTTCACGCATGGCGGACGCACCACGGTACGTCCCTACACTTGTGGCAGAATACTTCATACGTTTTTTATCATTTGTGGTGAGATTGCGCCATATCCATGTATAAAAAAAGTGGCCGAATCCCTATGCAGGAATATTGAGTAAACTGTAGGGACGTACCGTGGTGCGTCCGGAAACGGTGTGAAACGCCGGAGATGCAGGAGCATAATCAATCACCACATGACAGAAAACCATAAAAACAGGGACATGCGTTTCACGCATGGCGGACACACCACGGTACGTCCCTATACTTTACACAATATCATGAAAGCGACATTAGTGAGTCATAAATCTATAAAACATGGAAAGACAAGAAGACAGGCGCGTTCCTTCATACACCTTATTATATATTATATGCCATAGTCTGCAGACTGACAAACGTCACAGCAGGCTCTCCGCCTGTCATTCCGCCGCAGCAACGTGCAGAAGGGAATAACGGAAAGAGAGCCCGCCGCTCAAAGAGACTCCTCACAGGATACCGTCTCCAGTCACTCGCCATATTCGTCTCCGCATGAGATGTCAAGGCTGTTCCCAGTATCCTGCTGCGTCATTTTCATATCATGTTATCCTGATTTCATCACTAATACCTGTATGCTTTACTTCTTCAACTCTTCCGGCAGTTCAGGCATTGCTCCGTTCTGCGTGCAGACAAAGGCACTGACATTGACTGCTATACGGTGGGCATCAGGGACAGACTTGCCTGAGAGTATGGAGCTGACAAACGCCCCTGTGAACGAGTCGCCTGCACCTACCGTGTCGGCTACCGTGACCTTCGGCGTCTCGAGATACGACATCGCGCCGCGCGAGAAGACATAACTGCCGTTCACTCCGCAGGTGAGCACCAGCATGTCGAGGTCGTACTTGCCGAGGATAAGCCAGCACTTGTTCTCGAAATCAAGTCCCGGATACCCGAACATCCTGCCTATCAAGACAAGTTCCTCGTCGTTTATCTTCAGCACATTGCAACGCATCAGCGACTCGCGGATGACATCCTTCGAGTAGAAGTTCTGCCGCAGGTTGATGTCGAAGATACGCAGGCAGTCCTTCGGCGTGGCGTCAAGAAACCTGTATATCGTCTGCCGGGAAGCCTCATTGCGCTGTGCCAGCGAACCGAAGCATACGGCGCGGCACCTCTGTGCCATATCCTCAAGTCGCGGAGTGAACGGGATATTGTCCCATGCCACGCCCTCCTTGATGTCGTATGCCGGCACCCCGGACTCATCGAGAGCGACCTGCACGGTACCTGTCGGGAACTCTACCTGCGGCATCTCATACTTCAGTCCCTTGGCATCAAACTCGGCAAGCGTCTCCTTGCCCAGCCCGTCGGTGCCCACAGCACTCACCGCGTATGCGTCATAGCCGAACTGCGATGCGTGATAAGCGAAATTCGCAGGCGCACCGCCCAACTTGCGACCCTCAGGGAGGCAGTCCCAAAGCGCCTCGCCAAGACCTACTATTATTCTTTTCTCTTCCATAGTCTTTCAGTTTTTCTTGATTTTAGGTATATAAGTAAAAAGATAAGCTACTCCTGTCGCCATCACCGCTACGGCTCCCACCTGGCCTACGGCATCGCCGGCGAGACCCATGAGCAACGGGAACACCGTACCTCCGAAGAGTCCCATAATCATCAGGCCGCTGATTTCGTTCTGCCTCCGCTCGTCAGAGAGCAGGGCCTGTGAGAAGATGAGCGAGAAGACATTCGAGTTGCCGTAACCCACAAGGGCGATGGCGGTATAGAGGACAGCCTTCGAGTCTCCCACGGCGAGCCCCAACATAGCCATTGCCATCATGACGATGCTGACGATGAAGAACACCCTGCTGCTCACTATGCGCAGGAAAAACGAGCCTGTAAGGCTGCCTACGGTGCGGAAAATGAAATATAGCGATGTCGCGAACGCGGCGTCATTGAGCGACATCCCGACACGCTCCATCAGCAGTTTCGGCGCCGTGGTATTTGTTCCTACATCTATTCCCACATGACACATTATGCCGAGGAACGAGAGCAGGACGATATTGCGTGACAGCAGTCTCACACAATCGCCGACAGACGATGCCCTACCCTTCAGCTCCGGCTCGTCGATAGGTGTCGAGGCGAGAAGCAGTGATGTCACTATGCCTATCACCATGTATACGGGGAAGAGCACACGCCATCCCAGTCCGAATGTCGGGATTGCCGCCATGGCTCCCCACATCGCGATATACGGCGCGAGAAACGAGGCTATCGCCTTGACAAACTGTCCGAAGGTGAGCGTCGAAGCGAGATTCCCGCCCCGTATCACCGACGACACCAGCGGATTGAGCGATGTCTGCATCAGCGTGTTGCCTATACCGAGCAGGGAGAACGATACGAGCATCAGCGGGAACGAATCGCCAAACATCGGCAGGAGAAGCGCCACTACTGTGACAGCCAGCGAGAGCAGCACAGTATTCTTGCGGCCTATCCTGTCCATGAGCATCCCCGTGGGTACGGAAAATATCAGAAACCAGAAAAACACCAGTGATGGAAGCACATTGGCAGTGGTATCGCTCAGTTGCAGGTCTTCCTTAACATAGTTGGAGGCAATGCCGACAAGGTCGACGAATCCCATGGCGAAGAAGCAGAGCATCACGGGAACGATTGCCATTTTATTTGTCTTGCTCATAACTGTCATTTTTTTAGTCTGTAAACTGTTGCTTTCGCCTTTCCCTTTACCGTGAGCCTGTCGTATGGCTCGGAAGGGAATACGAGATTTGTCATTGCCATCTTGCCCTCGCCGTCGAAAATCTCCACACTGCAACGGTCGATGAATATTCGCAGGGTCTTCACCTGTCCATAGGTCGGCGAGGTGACTATGCAGGGGAAGGCATCGCTGAACGACACATCGCCGCTGCGACGGCGGTCGAAATCGATGGTCTGCTCCTCTGCATCGTAGGTTATCACAGCCTTCTCCCCCTTGCCGTTGCGTAGTGTGAGCTGCGCATCGCCCTTCAGCGTGACAACTATCTCGCACGCCTCGGCAGGCGATTTCACACGAGCGCCGCGCACGGCGTCCATCTCCTTTGCCGGCATCACGCTGCAATAGGTCTCGCCACCATGCTCAAACAGGCCATAATCGCGCATGATGGAGTTTGCCGAGCGGAACTGCTTCGTAGGCACCTGGTTGGCATACTGCCAGTTGCTCATCCATGCGACACCGACATGACGTCCGTCAGGAGCGTTGTCAAAAGTCACGGTAGCATAGTGGTCCTTACCGTAGTCCATCCACTTTGTCTCACCCGGCTCATCTTCACAGGTGAAGGTCTTTCCGTCAAACTGTCCTATGAAATACTGTGTCGCCGAACCGCCGAACGGACCTCCAGGATTAATGTTGCATACGAGCATCCACTTTTCTTTGTTCGTGCCATTCACCTTCAGCTTCATCAGGTCCGGGCATTCCCATACACCGCCGTGGCACCCGTACTCCGCACCGAAGTCACTCTCGTGCTTCCACTCTTTCAGATCTGACGACGAGTAGATACTCATCTGCTGTCCTGCGGCGAGAAGCATGTTCCAGTGGCCTGCTTCCTCATTCCAAAATACATGAGGATCGCGGAAGTCAGGCACGTTGGAAGTTATCACAGGATTGTCTGCATACTTTGTAAATGTCTTGCCGCCGTCAGTGCTGTAAGCCATCGACTGCACCTGCCGAGTTCCTGCCGAGGTGTAGAAAGCCACAACGGCATCCTTGCCAAAACCAGCTGTATTCTCCTTGTCTACCACACAGCAGCCACTGAAAACAGCGCCCAATGCGTCAGGCACTATGGCCATCGGCTCGGCAGTCCAATGGACAAGATCCTTGCTTGTCGAGTGTCCCCAGCTCATGTTCTCCCACTGCGAGCCATACGGATTATACTGATAGAACAGGTGCCATGTGCCATCCTTGTAGAACAGTCCGTTAGGGTCGTTCATCCATCCGTAGGCTGGAGTATGGTGATACAGCGGGCGATGCTTCTCCCTGTCCGTCGTGTCGAAAGAGTCCGAGTAAGCCATCCTTTTCCAGCAGGTGAAGTCATTGATGGCGCCAGTGAAACGTGTATTACCGGTGAAGGTTATATCGAAGAGTTCGCCCTTCCCTACCTCATACGGCACGAAATAGTCTACCTTATCCACAGCAAGACGACAGTTGAAAGTCTTCACGAGCCTGTTGTCCTTCACCACCCTTATGTGGGCGTTTTCCTCTTTCTCCTCCACAGGGAGCAATATGTATTTCTTATCGGTATTGACCTTCAGCATCGCGTGTCCGTCGCCAAGGAAGCGGGGTGTCTGGGCTGTTGCATGCCCAATGCTGAGCATCAGGATCAATGCCATTGTCATTGTTTTCTTCATATAGGTGTGGGGTTATACGGTTGTATGTTTTGGGTTATATGTAACTTAAAGACCGCATGACCTTATAGCCTTACAGCAAGGTCAGTGCTGAACATTTTTCAATTATATCCTTTGTTCTGTGTATAGAGTCCAGGCACGTAGAACATCTGGTTGTAAGGTACTGGCCAGAACTCGTTTTTCTCAGGAGTAAACCGGGCATCTTTCAGATACTGCGCGTAGGTCTGGGTACCGTAGATATCGTTCTGCTCCGAGGCAAAATAAGCATTGAGCACCTTCGAGGCTATACCCCAGCGGCGCAGGTCGAAGAAGCGGCTGCTCTCCATTGCCATTTCCAGTCTGCGCTCCCAACGTACACATTCGCGTGCTATCTCCTTCGTAGCGAAGTAGCCTTCCGGGTAAGGTTCTATCTCCACCTGGTCGGCAGCATAGCTGATATGTTTCGCCACAGACCGCTTTGCACGGTTGCGGATATCGTTAACGATATCCTCTGCCTCAGGCATGCGCCCAAGTTCCACAAGAGCCTCTGCACGCATCAGCATCACGTCGGAGTAGCGGAACACATAGTCATTCACCGCAAACGCCTGCCAAGGCTGGTTGAAGGTCTCTCCCTTTGACCGTTGCGGGACATCTTTCAGCGAAGTATAGTAGCCGTATGTGTTCGGCGTGCGGCTGTTGGCTGTAGTCTGCATGTATTCCGCTTCGTATTTGTAGGGGAATGTCGGCATGCCTACAGTATGGAAGAGACGCGGATCCCATTTCTGCGCCGTAGGCTCTCCGTTGACAGGATAGTCTATACGGTCATTGAAATGGTCGAACATCGGCAGTCCGTTTTCTGTCTTGAACGCATTGACGAGGTTCTGGCTCGGCTTATGGAAATCCCATCCGCAAGACCACATCCCCCAGCATCCGTTGAGAGTATTGCTCCAGTTGGCGCGCCCGAAGGTGGTGTTGTCGTCCTTATAGTCGCTCATCTGCACGGCAAAGATACTCTCCTTTGAGTTCTTGCATTCCGGCAGGAAGATGTCGCCGAAGTCCTCGAGATAGTCATATTGCGATGCCTTCACCACATCCGTGTATTCGACTACCTTCTGCATGTATGCGCTGTTTATATGGGCAACGCCGGTATTGGATTCGTAACCTTCGCCATAGGCAAGATTGAGGTAGCATTTCGCAAGATAACTTGCGGCGGCTATCTTGTTGGCACGCCCTCCGTCCTTCTGCGTTGCAGGCAACACATCGTAAGCCTCCTTAAAGTCGGCAATGACCTTATCGAAGAGTTGCTGATAGGTATACTTGTCGTTTCTGGTCTGTTCGTGCGAGCCGTTGCGTACAGTCTCTTCGTCTATCCACGGGATATTGTGGAACACGGTAAGTAATTTATAGTAGAAATGTCCACGCAGGAATTTCACTTCCGCCGTGCGCAGCTTTACCGTTTCCGCATCAGACCCGCTATAGTCCTGAAGCGAGATGAGAGCCTTGTTGCAACGTGATACGGCGCAATAGAGGCGATACCACAGTTCGTCCATGTGCCCGGGCGTTGATGGCGTAAGGGTGGAGAATATCTCAACCGAGTGATACTCGGTGTCCGTCGTGCCGGAGCCACCTTTCAGACAGTCGTCACTGGCGAGGTCGCCGTATGGCCAAAGGTTGAACGGATAGGAGTACCAGCAGTCGCCGAGCATGGAATAGGCGGAGGTCACCATAGACTCCTGTTTAGACATAGCGGTCTTCTCGTCGATTTTACCTTCTGGAGAGACATCGATGAAATCATCGCATGATATGATTGACAGTCCGAACAATGCTGTCATGAATATATTTCTGAGTTTCATTTTGTATGCTGTTTTGTTTATATGACTTTTACAGAGGACAGTAGGATGTCACATTTTCAGAATCCTAACTGCAGACCGAACGAGAGTGACATCGGGCGCGGGTATGCCCAAGCTGTATTTTCCGGGTCAGAGCATGTGAGGCTGCTGCTCTTCAGTGTAAGCAGGTTGTTGCCGGAAACGTAGAATCGTGCATTGCTCATCTTCAGCCTGTCGAGCAGTTTCCTTGGCACATTGTAACCTATCTGCAGTGTGCGTAGCTTGAGATAAGACCCGCTTTCAACAAAATAACTCGATACGCGTCCTTCATCGCCGACATTATTGGTAGTCAAGGCAGGGATGTCAGACCCTGTATTGTCGGCAGTCCATGCACCGAGCAGACGGTTGCCCTTGTTTGAACCGGCATCCGTGAGACTCCAGAAGTCGGTCTGGAACTTCTGGTCGTTGTACACATCCTGTCCATAGACACCCTGCCAGAACATGGTGAGGTCGAAATCCTTATAGCCGAGGGAGATGTTAAGGCCGTAGGAGAACTTCGGCACCGGGTTGTATATCCAGTCCTGGTCGGCAGCGTCAATGACGCCGTTATCGTCAAGGTCAGCATATTTCAGGCCGCCGACACGTGCTCCTGCCTGTCCGGAAGCGTCCACTTCCGCCTGATTCTGATAGATTCCAGCAGCGACATATCCGACACGCGAGCCATACGGCACACCTGCCTCTACCAGATTCTGCGTCATGGTATGCTGATAAGAGCCAGTCGTGGTCTCCGGCAAGTATGTCACCCTGTTGCGGAAGAAGTCGAGATTTCCCTTTACGTCATATCTCAGTCCACCTGCCGTAGTGTTCCTGTAGCCTACAGTAAACTCCATGCCCCAGTTTTTCAGGCTCGGGCCGTTGACCCATGACGAGCCGCCTTCACCCCATGCGGCGAGATAGGCAGGGTTGATGAGCATGTCGTCCACCTTTTTTATATAATAGTCAACGGTACCGTAGAGCTTGCTGCGGAAGAAACTGAAATCGACACCGATATTCCACTGTGTAGTAGATTCCCACTTGAGATTGTCGTTTGCAGTCTGGTATGTGCGGAAGCCAGACGGGAAAGTCCCCGAGCCCTGCAACAGGAGATCGTATGCTGTGGAGGTCACACGGTCAGAGCCATAATCGGCAGCATAAAGTCCGTAGCGTGCATCGTTGGAGATGGCCTGGTTGCCGGTCTTTCCCCATGATGCCCGTATCTTGAGGTCGTCTATCCAGTCTTGGTCAAGGTTTTGCGAGAGACGGTATCCGAATGTCAATGCCGGGAATGTACCGTAACGGTTGTTGCGTCCGAAGCGCGAACTGCCGTCGCGACGGATTGTAAACGAGGCAAGTACAAGGTCTTTCCAGTTATAGTCTACCTTTCCGAAAAACGACACCAAGGCATATCCCTGCTGGACACCGGTGACATTCTTCACGCCCGTAGCGGCATCCGGCCACATGTAGTCATAATCTTCAAGCGCAAAATTCTCTGCATATCCGGAGAAGTCTATGCCATTCTGGCGGAACAGCTCCATACCGAGGAGGACATTGAACGTATGGTTGTCCCACAGTGTAGTGTTGTAAGTGGCCGTGTTAGACCATGTCCATTCCAGCATGTTTGCATGTGACAGTGTCGTGCTCGGCACATTGTTGTTCACTATATCCGAATGGAACGTCTGACTGACGGAGTGGATGAACGACGATGTATGGTCAAGTCCGAAGTTCGAGCGCAGTGTAAGTCCCTTGAGAGGCTTTATGTCTATATAGGCATTGCCGAACGCACGCCATGTCTTCAGTCTGTTGTCACGGTTATAGTAAAGTTCGCGGAGCGGGTTCTGGCGATCGCTCATGCCGCCGACCGGACCGCTGAAAGTATAGCCATCGTTCTCGTACAGAGGTACGGTAGGCGCCATCTTCAGTGCGTTTTCCATAGGATGACAGTCCACCTGGCTGGTATACGTGATGGTGAAATTCTCGCCTATCGTGACAAGTTTGTTCACATTGTAGGCCATGTTCAGCCGGGCTGAGACATTGCTGAAATCGGTATATTTCAGGATACCGGAATTATTCTTGTATCCGACGGAGAACAATGCGGAATACTTGTCTGTGGCATTGGACAGCGAGAGGTCGTAGCTCTGCTGGAGGCCTGTACGCGAGATGGCATCAAGCCAGTCCGTATCGGAGAAGCCCATTGTCTTCTTCTGATTGATGAAGCCTCCGTACCGTCCGTTTACCGTATAGTCCTTGTATGAGTTGGTTCTCGGGTCGTAGACTCTGATAGCCGTGCCGCTTGCGGCATTGAGGTCAAGACCGTAGTTGCCAGCATACGCTACAGGGTCAATGCCGTCGTTGAGGGCTGCCTGCGCCATAGCCGTAGCATACTCTGCCGTGTTGCAGAGGTCCATCGTGGACTGTGAGGTATAGAACTGCGCCGTGACATTTGCAGAGAAGTCTATCTTCACCTTGTCGCCTTTCTTGCCCTTTCTGGTGGTGATGATTATCACGCCATTGGCGGCACGTGAACCGTAGATTGAAGCCGAGGCGGCATCTTTCAGCACCTGCATGCTCTCGATGTCATTCATGTTGAGAGAGTTCAGCGATGCTGTCGTAGGCACTCCGTCGATGATATAGAGCGGATCTTGGGATGCATTGAACGAGCCTATGCCACGTATGCGTACAGTTCCCGTTCCTGCCGGCGAACCGTCTGTGGTCACTGTCATGCCAGCCACCTTTCCCTGCAACGCCCTCATAGGGTCTGTCTCTGACGAAGACTGCAGGTCCTTAGTGGAGACGACAGCAACTGCTCCTGTCAGATCAGCCTTGCGCTGGGTGGTATAGCCCGTCACTACCAATTCGCCAAGACTGAGCGCATCCTCCTTTAGCGTGACTTTCATGCCGTCAGCGGCAGGTAGCTCCTTATTGGCAAAGCCTATATAACTCACCATGAGCGTTGCGCCTTCATTGACATTAATCTTAAAATGTCCGTCAATGTTCGTGACGGTGCCGTTACCGGTCCCCTTCTCCATGATTGTTGCACCGGCGATGGCCTCTCCCGTCTGGTCGACAACCGTTCCGCTGACCTCAATCTTCTGCGCATATATTATGGTACACGCCATAAGCATAAGCGCACTTGCGATTAATCTTTTAAGATGTTTCATTTAGCTTGTTTAGTTATTAGGTTGAAAATCTGCCGTAAAGGTACAGCGGAATTGCCGATGAAACCGTAAAAAATCGTTCACAGACTGTAAATATTGTTACAATGTATCATATTTTACAGACTATGAACGATTTTTTGTCATATCGGCGCGATTCTCTTTTTCTGAAGACTATTTTGAGCATCTTGCTTCCCCTGGACTTATGCCGAACTCATCCTTGAAGCATTTGGCGAAATAGGAAGGGGCTGTGAAGCCTACATCGTAGGCAATCTCCGAGACGGAACGGTCTGTTGACTCAAGGAGCTGTTTTCCGCGCGCCACGCGCGCCTTGCGGAGAAGTTCCACGGGAGTCATGCCTGTCAAGGACTTTATCTTGCGATAGAGCTGCACGCGACTCATGCCCATCTCCTCGCCTATACGTTCAACATTGAAGTCGGCATCCTGAAGATTCTGTTGCAATATCGAGCGGAAACGGTCAAGGAAAGTGTTCGGTACCGGAATCACATGCTTGTCATTCTCTGACATTTCGGTCGAGGGGATGCTTGCCATGGGCGACACGACCTCCTTTGCAACCTCTTCATTTACCATAACCTTGGCAATATAAAAGCGGTAGGTCAGTACGCACAGGGTGACGATAATGACAATAACCACTATGAAAATGATGATTATCTTCTGCTGAAGATTGACTTGAGTGAAATACTCATCCACCTTGGCATGTATCGTCTTGATGTCGTTGCCGACACGTTCCATCTCACGATGCTGTGCCAGCAGGAGGTCGGCATTGGACTTGTCTACCACTGAAGAATGCAGCTTATTGTAACGCTCATATTTCTCTCCGTTGAGAATCTTGCGTGCAAGGCGCATCACTTCAAGACCTTGTGTAGGATAGATATACGTGGCCTCGAACACGCCCTTCTGCACCTGGTCTATGCCGCCTCCCGGAACAGGCAGGGCATCCACACCGTAATACTTTATATTCTTGAGTCCATGGCTCAGCGCTACATTTCTTGCACCTAATGCAAGGCGGTCGTTATGGCCGAATATGCAGTCGATATCCCTGTCATGCTTCAACACCTCCGCCATCGCCTTGATGCCGCTCTCCTCCGTCCAGTCGCCAAGTTCAGAGGAAATCAGCCTTATCTGCGGATACTCTGCGATAGCATCGGCAAAGCCACGATGCCTTTCCTTCGCCGGCGAAGAACCTTTAAGACCTGTAATCTCGACCAAAGTGCCCTTGCCTTTCATGTCGCGGGCGATGAGCTTGCCCATGGTATTGCCTATGGCATAGTTGTCGGCACTGATATAAGCTGTATATTTGTCGCTGTCTGTACGGCGGTCAAAGAGGATGACAGGTATTCCGCTGTCGTATGCCTTGTCTATTACAGGAGTAAGGCTGGCTGCGGAATTCGGGGAGACGATAATCAAATCTACCTTCTCTTCTATGAAATGGTTTATCTGCTCTATCTGTCGCTCGTCACTGTCATCGGCAGAAAGGAACTCGAGCTCAACGGCATTATCCACATATCCGCCGACTATAAGTTCGCCGTTCTGCTTGTGACGCCATATATCCTCACTGCACTGAGACACACCTATACGCCATGGTTTCCTGCTCTCGGAACAGGAAACCATGAGCAAGGCCAACAAGGCCGTTACTGCAAAGGTCGTTATTCTATTCACGGTAAAAGTTTGTTTTCTATTCTCCATCCATTCTACACGGTATGCCACGGACGGCGGTCGTACAGGCAAGTGTGCCCTACCCTACAGCAGGCGACACCCGAAGCCTGCGGCATCAATGGCTTTCAGCACAGCTTCCGCTGTACATGTTCCCCACACATGCACCTCGCCACGGTCAAGCATGATATCCGCACGCTCCACTCCGGCGACAGCCTGCACGGCACCTGCCACACTGGCACGGCAGTGTGAGCATGTCATGCCGTCAACCTTTATCTTGAATACCGGCGGTACTGCTCCCGTATCTTCCGTCCCATGACCATGATGACCATGCCAACGACGGAAAACAAAGGCATTGGCAAGGAGCACAAGGAGTATCACACCGGAAGCTATCTCCACGAAACCGGGACCTCCATCCTCACAGCAGCCGTCTGCCATCATGCCCATAGGTGACAGCGCAAACCATCCGCGCGGCATGATATAATCCATGGCAAGGCCGCAGACGACAGAACCGAAGATTATCGATGCGAGGTATATGCAGAGGGTCTTGCGTCCCATAATCTTGCGCACGACAAGGATTGAGGCGGCGTTGCTTGCCGGACCTGCCATCAGCATGACAAGGGCGGTGCCTGGAGAGAGGCCTTTCATCATCAGCGAGACGGCGATAGGGATGCTTCCCGTGGCACAGAGATACATAGGAATAGCCACAAGCAGCACAAGAGCCATGCTCAGAAGAGTATTTCCTGAGAACACCTCGAAGAACTGTGTCGGCACTGCCACTGTAATGAAGGCCGCGATAAGGAGACCTATCACCAGCCATTTGCCTACGTCCTGCAACATCTCCACAAAACCGTAGTTAAGGGCTGACTTCATGCGTGCCGTAAACGAGGCATCGTGCTTGTGGCCATGGTCATGGCAGCAACCGTCCTTACACTCCGTCATAGGTATCTCTTCTGTAGCCTCAGCACTCTTTTCCTCACTGTCACCGTCAAGCCTGTTGACAAGAGTTCCACCGAAAAACGATGTCACAAGGGCAGCCACAGGGCGGATAACGGCAAACGCCGGACCAAGCACGGAGTATGTTGCCATGATGCTGTCGACACCAGTCTGCGGAGTGGCTATGAGGAATGATGTTGCCGCACCTTTAGATGCTCCCTCGCGACGCAATGCTGCCGTTGTGGGAATCACACCGCATGAGCACAACGGGAGAGGTATTCCCAAGAGTGCCGCCTTTACCACCGACTTCCAGTCGTTGGAGGCAAGATGACGTGAGAACATGCTGCGCGGCACGAAAGCCTGCAACAGGCCGGCAATGAAGAAGCCCAAAAGGAGATAGGGGGCCATCTCGCAAAGGAGATGCCAAAACGACTGCACGTAGCCTGAAAGTATTTCCTGAATCATGATGTTATTTGTTTTCTGTTTTTTTATACTGGTTTTATAACTGGTTTTATGTTCATTACAGGAACGGAAAGTATAGCGCCATTACTTGCATGTCCCTGTTTTCGGATACAAAATTATATATTTTTTTTTGCAACTTCATTGCAAAACGCATTTTTTCCATTTCATACCATAAAAAAAACTTTATGGATATGAGCCTCTTGCCAAAAAACACCTCCATCCTGTCCTTCTTCGCTTCTCTCATGAGGTATAACAAACATGGAAAGAAAGTATACACTTTACCGGTGAAGCCTTATTCAGGAAAACGCCAATGGCAAAACCTTGCATACACATTTATATACCATTGATATACAGAAAGATACAGAGCGTGCCAGCAAAACTATATGACATGTGGCTTGAAAGGTAACCTTTCACACCGCAAAGTGTCACCTTTTGCGTGGCAAAGTGTCACCCTTCACATGGCAGAAGGTGACACTTTGCACAGCCAAGCGTGCGCATACGAATGCAGTCTACAACGGGACAGATGAAAAAACGAATGCGTAACGGTAATATTCTCAAGAAAAAGCATTACCTTTGCAAGTATCTGAAACCAAGTTGACCGTCGGCAGGAAGCTATATCATTATATATATAATAATGTGTCTGCCGTAAACTGAGAAACGCTATCGCCACATGACACTCACGACCTACAGACCTCACGGACTTCTGCGCAAGTATGTGCGCTACTACTGGGTACTGAAATGCAATGAAGCATCAAGCACCCTGACTTTCCCTATCGGCTGTCCGCAGATGATATTCCATAAGGGACGCCCTCTCTATATCCCGGAACTTGCTGCATATCAGAGTACATTCACCATCAGCGGACAGGTGAATTTCCCTGCACATCTCCAGTGTCAAGGCGATACGGAGATGATAGTCGTGGTGTTTTATCCCCACACAGCGGGGATATTCACAGGCACTCCGCCGTCAGCATTCTACAACATTGAGGTCTCGGGCTATGACTTGGGAGACAAAGATGCAGAAGACCTTGCCTCACGTATCTTCGGCTGTGAGGACAACTCTCTATGCCTTGCGGAGATAGAGCAGTGGCTGATAAGAAGGCTCTGTGACAGCAAGGACACGCATAATGTATCACGCATGGCGGATGCCGTGGGACATCTCATGACATCTCCGCATATTGCTGTCGCCAGACTTGCCGACCTTACATGTCTCAGCAAGAAACAGTTTGAGCGCGTGTTCTACACCTCTGTCGGGATGATGCCCAAGGAATATGCGCGTATCGTGCGGTTTCAGAGGGCGTTGCGTATGATGCAGCTCGGACGAAGGGACTATGCCTGCATAGCCTATGAAAGCGGATACTCAGACCAGTCGCATTTCATACGTGAGTTCAAGGCTTTCAGCGGACACACTCCTGCGACACTTGTCACGGAGTGCTCCCCATATTCCGACTTATTCACCAGTCCTGAATAAATGTCCCTTTCCTTCTATCCCTGACGGATATCTTTCTGTACCTTTGCAGAAACAAGCTACACCTCAGCAATCGGAGCAGGCTCCATTGCGTTCGGTTTTCATTAACTTTGCAGAAAAAAACATGAAAGAAATCAATCCTCGGGATACTACCCGTGCATACGCATTCGAGACATGGATAGATGCTCCGATGCCAATGGTGACATTTGTAAAGACACTTGATGTGTCACGTCTTGTAAGACTCAGCAGGAAAGGCGGCTTCCGGCACACCCTTTCATGCCTTTTCTACAGGAAAGCGATGCACAATGACAGCCACAGAGGCTTGTATACAGGCTTCAATATGCTCATGTGCTGGTGCATAGGAAAGGCTGCAAGCCAGATAAAGGAGTTCTACCTGTTGCCCGTCGGCAGGAAGCTGATGCAATATGAAAGCATCGCCGTGAACACCATCGTGCTCAACAGAGACGGCGAGGTCAGTTCGTGCGACATCCCTTTCTCTGAAGACCTTGCGGCATTCTCTGCCGACTACCTGCGCCTTACAAAGGAAACAGCGGAGACATGCACAAACCATGACATCACGGACAGAATGGTCATCGGCACATCATGCATAGCATTCTCCGACATAGACATGGCCGTAGGCATGTACAGCGGTGTCTATAACAATCCTTT
>JAIDEM010000044.1 GCA_029054825.1 Prevotella sp.
ATGAGGACTGGGGCGTGTTTGACATCTTTTGGAAGATGACGGACCGTCGCTCGGATGAGAAGACCATCTCTTATGCAGAGTCTCATGACCAGGCTCTTGTCGGTGACAAGACGATAATCTTCCGATTGATAGACAGTGACATGTACTGGCATTTCAAGAAGGGAGACGAGAACACTGTCGCTACACGTGGCATAGCCTTGCACAAGATGATTCGTCTCGTTACGGCTGCGACAATCAATGGCGGCTACCTGAATTTCATGGGTAATGAATGGGGACATCCTGAGTGGATTGACTTCCCTCGTGAAGGCAACGGATGGAGTTGCAAATATGCGCGCCGACAGTGGAATCTGGTAGACAATAAGGAACTGTGTTACCATTGGCTCGGTGATTTTGATGCAAAGATGCTTGAGGTGCTGAAGATGGAAAAGGCTTTTAACAAGACTCCAGTTCAGGAGATATGGCATAATGATGGCGACCAAGTCATAGCCTTCTCGCGCGGAGATCTTGTCTTTGTCTTCAATTTCAATCCTACGAAATCGTTTACAGGTTATGGCTTCCTTGTGCCGACAGGTTCTTACAGTGTTGTGTTGAATTCTGATAATCCTGCTTTCGGAGGGTTCGGCAGTTGTGATGACACTATTGTACATACGACAATCTATGACCCGATGTATATTCAGGATCACAAGGAATGGCTGAAACTGTATATTCCAGCTCGCTCTGCTATGGTATTGAAAAAGAACTAAGTTCGGGTATTGTTGCTGGACTTTATATGAATGAAGTGAAGATTGATAATGTTATTTTAAGAAATATCTTTCTCAATGGCTAATAATAGAAAAGATAGCACCAAAACAATAAAGGTTGTGTGTGCTATCGTTTTTATACTGTTCTCATTTGTATATATATATTTCTACCAGACTCCGGTGTTGACTTATGAACAGCACGTCCTGTCTGGTGGCGTTACTGTCTATCATCCGCTCATCAGTGCGATAATAATAACTATCGTCGGATGGATGATTCAGGTGCTTGTGCATAATGTGTACAGATTTGCAAGGGAATGTCATGCCTTGACATACTTTCCTTCCATGGCTTTGCTCGCTTTCCTGACTTGCGGAGAAGCTGACGGGAATGGTGGTCTGACAGTAGGAACTTCGATATGGGTAGTAGCCGTGTCATTTGTCATATACCTTGCTTGTATGGCTGTTGCTCGGAGATGGTTGGCTTATTCTGCATCTTCAAATGACATTCTCTTGTCGTCAAGGAGACTTACGCTAAACTTGGGCGTGATGGTTCTCATGATGCTGTTTGTTGTAAAGACTGCAAATAGTGACAACCTTTTGCATAGACAGGTTATTGCCGAGAAGCAACTTGTAGCACAGGATTACGAGAGCCTTGCCAACGAGGGACTGAATAGGGGAGGATATTGTTATGCGGAAACCAATCCGACATTGACGCTTTTGCGCTATATCGCATTGGATAAGCGTGGAGAACTGGCAGAGAGATTGTTCACACAGCCTGTCATGGGTTCTACAGCCTCATTGTGTCGTCTGGAAGGGATAAAGCCTGTCCTATGCAAGAAAAAGATGCTGTCACGATACAAGGGCTTTGATTATCATCTTTGCGCTTTCCTTTGCGATAAAAACCTGGATGCTTTTGCACATATGTTGTCAGACAGTATTGATTTGGCAAAACCTGGTATTTGTGATTCTATTCCTGTTCATTATAGAGAAGCTCTTGTACTTTATCAGCATCAACGTTCAAACCCGGTTGTTGTCTATAATGACAGTGTTGTTGAGGCAGATTACCATGACTTACAACAATTGATGCGTTCCAGCAAGACAGATAATTTGCGTCGCGACAATCTGCGTAAGAATTATCATGCTACATATTGGAATTATTATTATAAAGAATGACGATAATAGCTGGGTAAAAATAAAAAATGTATGCCACTGTCTTTTTGGTATACATGCATAACAAAAAAACATACATCGTGCGTTGTATGGTTGTTGGCGTAAAAATGAATTGAGAAATGTGGAGATAATCCCCAAAAGTTTATCTCTTCAATCTTCTATAAAGTTTCCATCCGAGAAGCATGCCGTCCATGAGACCAAGACCTGTATTTGCATATCTCAAGAGACGCTGGGATGGAGTGCTGAAAGTGTTTCCTTCTTTCGGGTGAAAGATATCATCCCAAAGAATATTTATTTCTTTCTCTTTCTGTGTGATTGCCTTGCGCAGCTCCTCTTTCTTTTGTATTATGTCGTTGATATCGTTATACATGATGTTCTCAATTTGTTAGGATTTCTGCAAAAAGCTTCACTAATGGGCGCTGTATCCATGCCTTACGTTTCGCGTATACAAGGATGAACAGCAACAGGTAAAATCCGGCAACAGCAAGGAATGCCAATGGGGTAGGCATGAACTCGCCTAATGCATAGGCTACTGCAAATGACAAGAATATGATAAACAGGAGAATGAAGAATGATAAACTGATGGCAAGTAAGACAAAGGTCAATATGCGCACAGTTTTATCAATTACATTAAGTTGCAGAAATTTTTTCTGCAACCCAATGTAATCTTTCATAGACTCTATGATAAGAGCCAGTTTCTCGATGTTCTTATCGTTGCTGAACATTATCAGTCTGCAACATTGATGTCAACCAAATCCTCAGCAAGTTCTGCCATTTCTTTCTTGGTGAGTTCAAGATTGTGTTTGTCGCAGAAATCCTTGATTGTTGAGGAAATCTTCTTGCGTGTGTCCTTTCCAGACTCCGGAGCAGCGAGCAGACCTATAGCCGCACCTGCAATAGCGCCACCTAAAAATGCGCCGATGTAACCTAATGCTTTCATAATTCTTAGTTTTTTAAGTGGATAATAAATTGGAATTCTGTCGCAAAAGTAAAAAAGATTTCATATACGTCCAAATATTCCGTCTAAAATTTTATTAAAACATTGTAGAATTTGTTGAATTTATTGTTTTTACACAGTTTTTTGTTGTATATGTCATGATTTATTATTAATTTTGTACCCAAACATTTAGAAAATCTATAGTAAACATAATAACATCATGAAGAAGTGTATGACGATTTGCGCTGTAATTTGCGCAGGTTTTGTGTTGGCAAGTTGTGGTTCAAGTAAAGAATCTGCATACCGCAAGGCGTATGAGAAAGCACAGGCTCAGGAAAATACCACGGTAATAGAGCAGCAGACATCTGCACAGGTGGTGGCTCCTGTTGTTGAGCGTCAGGTGACGGATAACCAGACAATGGATAATAACGACAATGTTTCCGTTCGCGCAGAGAAAGTGGAGCTTGTCAGTGGTTCCGGCATTAAAGGTTTTGGCGTAGTTGTCGGCTCTTTTGGCTTGAAGGCTAATGCTGAGAATCTCCAGAGCCGTATCGCTGGCTCACAGAT
>JAIDEM010000045.1 GCA_029054825.1 Prevotella sp.
AACGAGTCTATGTTCATAACTGTACTTCATAAAAAGCACCCCAAAAGTTTTATGTCTAACTTTTGGGGTGCAGTTCACAATAGACACGGTCTGTTCTGACTATTTTAAAATGATTTCACTGTATTTGTTCCTACGGCTGTGTATCTATACGACTCATCTTTATTATATCGTTTATCAGCAGTGGCGACTTGATTTCCAAGATGTTGTCATCCACGCCGATAAAGTCTATGACTGCGTTGACTGCATAGCCAGAACTTGTGATATACAATACATTTTTCTGCACCGAAGACATGTATCTCAAATCCCATGTCCCTGTGAAATTTTCATCATCTATGGTTTCCCAATCCGTCAAGACACTCTCGCCGTTTACCATAACCCTATGACGCTGTTTCAGCAGGACATGTCCCATGACACTGCCGTCTGCCTCAAAGGTATAGGTCTGTCCAAGATATACCTTTTCCGTCTCAAAGACATGATGCCAGCTGCCTTGGACTTTCGTTGCATACAAATCACGGAGCCTCAGTGTCTCCTGAGACTTGTTGTCGTCTATCGGCATCTCATGGTCTTCGTTGCAAGAGGAAACCAGCAACAAAGATATAAAATATAACAGTATAAAAGCAATTCTGTTCTTCATCTCAATACTTTATGTTATTAAAACAACAGCATACCCTTTACTTGAAATCAAGGGACAGTTCGCCCGTGCCGAGGAGGTTGTACGACAGGCGGTGATACGGTGTCGTGCCGTATTCGGCGATGGCGCGGCGGTGTTTCTTCGTGGGATAGCCCTTGTTTGACGCCCAGTCGTACTGCGGATACTCCTCTGCCAAGGCGTTCATATAGTCATCGCGGTAGGTCTTTGCAAGGACGCTTGCCGCCGCGATGGCAAGATATTTGCCGTCGCCTTTCACTATCGGCATCGCTGGCAGCGGTTGTTCCGCACGGGTACCGTCAGGGAGCGGAGGGCAATATGGCGTGAAGCGGTTGCCGTCTATTATCAGTGCTTCGGGGCGCACGGCAAGCTGGTCAAGGGCGCGGTGCATGGCAAGGAACGAGGCGCGCAGTATATTGATGCGGTCTATCTCCTCCGGCGTGACAATGCCCACTGCCCATGCCACAGCGTCACGCTCTATCTGCTCGCGCAGCATGTAGCGCTTCTTCTCTGTAAGCTGCTTGGAGTCATTCAGGTCTTCATTGTGGTAATCGTCTGGAAGGATTACAGCGGCGGCGTATACCGAACCGGCAAGGCATCCGCGCCCTGCCTCGTCGCAACCTGCCTCGACAAGACCTTCATAATAATGGTTCAGGAGCATCTGTTTAATTAAATTTACTTAAATATTAAAACTGTTTAACTAAGAATTTTCCAAAGTGAACTTATTGTTCACAAAACCGCTCTACTTTTGCACCTGTGAACAAGGATTGACATATCCGGAAATGAAATTCAGCATCAAAAAACAATAACGACCATGAACAACGAAATGACACTTCAGAACGGATTCAGCACTTCTCTCGGTAAAGAAACACAGCGTATGGCAGAGGCTATCGGCACTTTCCAGCCTTTGAGGAGAGGCTTCTTCTCCAATATCCTGCGGCGCAAGGACATGGCGGTGAAGGCTTTCTCTGCGGCAATCGCCGCATGGTACAGCGACATGCTTGAGCAGACTGTCACCGAAAGGCAGGCCATCGCCATGGTGAAGGCACAGCTGGCGTTCTTCGCACTGATACTGCCTCTTGAACTCGGCATGGTGTACCGTGCCTCCGCACTTGCGCTTTTCGCCTCCACACTGTTGCAGTGCAGGCGACGGATGGCGGAGTGATTGCAAGTGAGTGGGCAAAATCAAACTATACTGTCGTGTAATGAAACATGCAATGGCATCTTGCATATATACATTATTTATATTCATTCGTCTGATTTTGCCCGCTCATCCATTTGCTTTTACTCGCTCACCCATCTGATTCTGCCCGTCCGTTTACAGGCAGGGATATCATGGTTCAGAACATCCGCGCCACCCTCTCAATGCCTGATACAAGGGCATCTACTTCCTCACGGGTGTTATAAAGGGCGAAGGAGGCACGCGCCGTGCCGCTGACTCCGAGACGTTCCATGAGCGGCTGGGCACAGTGATGACCCGTGCGGACGGCTATGCCGAGCCTGTCGAGCAACGTGCCGAGGTCGAGATGGTGGATGTCGCCCACCTGGAACGATATGACAGCGTCCTTCATGGATGCGTCAGCAGGGCCGAATATCTTCATCCCCTCTATGGCATTCATCCTCTCCATGGCATAACGCGTTAGCTCCTGCTCATGGGCAGCGATATTATCCATGCCGAGAGCCGTGACATATTCTATCGCCTTTGCCAGTCCGTGAGTGGCGACATAGTCGGGAGTGCCTGCCTCGAACTTGAACGGCAGCTGTCCGAAAACGGTCTTTTCGAACGTAACGCTCTCTATCATCTCTCCGCCGCCCTGATACGGCGGCAGGCGGTCGAGCCAGTCTTCCTTGCCGTAAAGCACACCTATGCCTGTCGGACCGTATATCTTATGGCCGGAGAAGGTGAAGAAATCGCAGTCGAGTTCCTGCATGTCAACCTTGAAATGCGGTGTCGACTGCGCACCGTCTATCATCACAGGAACCCCGTGCTCGTGGGCGATGCGTATGATTTCCCGTACCGGATTGACCGTACCGAGGACATTGCTGACATGGGTGACGCTGACGATTCTTGTCCTGTCGGAGAAGAGACGGACGTATGCTTCCATGTCGAGCGTGCCGTCGTCATGCATCGGTATGACCTTCAGGGCTATGCCTTTCTTTGCCGCCTGTAGCTGCCACGGCACGATATTCGAGTGATGTTCCATCACGGAGAGTATCACCTCATCGCCTTCTCCCATAAAGGCGTCGGAGAAAGAGGACACGACAAGGTTCGCGCTCTCTGTCGTTCCGCGTGTGAAGACGACCTCGTTCACGGAGCGTGCGTTGATGAACTGCCTTACCGTCTCGCGTGCCTGCTCATGCAGATCCGTGGCCTGCTGGGAGAGATAGTGCACCCCACGGTGTACATTGGCATTGACATTGTAGTATTCTTCCGTCATTGCCTCTATGACACACCTCGGCTTCTGCGTCGTCGCGGCATTGTCAAGATACACCAAAGGCTTATTGTAAACCTCACGCCCCAATATAGGGAAGTCTTCCCTTATTGTCAATATATCGTACATTTCTTTTTACCTTTTTTTATTCGCCAAGCAACGTTTCTTCTCGTAAAAGGAACGTTTTTTTGTCTGACAGCCAATGTTTCTCAACAGAAAAGCAACACTTTTCCCAGTTTACAGGCAGAGATGTCATGACAGAATGCCGTGAACTGTCTCGCAGGAGCTGTGTCAGCGGTAGTCTTCCGGCACCTCATCCGCCCATGCAGGGTAAGGCTCCACGAGAAGATGGCTGTTGTAATAATGCCTGTCGCCTGTCACCTCGGGACCTATGAATGACGGTTTCTCAAATGACTCGCCGACACTGCCAAGCTCTACCTCCGCGAATACAAGTCCGTCGTTAAGCCCATGAAACTCGTCTACCTCAAACGTATGCGCGCCGCTCCTGACGAGATAGCGCGTCTTCTCTATCAGTCCGCCACGGCAGAGAGGCAGCAGATGCTCCGCTTCCGTCAGCGTTATCTCCTTCTCAAACTCATACCGGGACATGCCGCCGTCGGCAGAAGGTCCCTTTATGGTAAGGAAAGCCTTGGCGTCACGTATGCGGATACGCACCGTAGCGCCCTCTACAGCCATGTAACCCTGCCGTATGTCGCTGGCAGAGAAGGCCTGCGCGCGCCACGGCGTGCCGGCCTTCCTTACCAGGAACTTACGTTCTATTTCCTGTCCACTCATTGTTCAAGTAAGCAAAATCAGATGAATATCAGTATATTCTACCATACATCAATATTGTCTGCTTACTTATCCAAGCATTATGACAAAATAGCCGAGGAAGGCCAAGGCGAGAGCTATAAGCACGCCGAATATGGCATTTACTACGTTCTTTCCTTCCTGCTCGTCGCGTGCCGCCTTGCGTGCACGGCCGATTTCCTTTTTAGCTTTGTTGCGTGACATAGTTTTTGTATTTTAGTTGGTTTAGGCTCTTTGTTTCGAGGGCGACACCCTTAGGCATGAACCGTTGCTGCATGACCTTCAAGGGCACAGCATCCGAATGTCAGTCGGCTACCGGGAACTCCATGAGATATGCCTTTATGAAGCCGTCGAGCTTGCCATCCATGACGGCATCGACATCAGTTGTCTGGTAGTTTGTGCGATGATCCTTCACCCTTCGGTCGTCAAATACATACGAGCGTATCTGACTGCCCCACTCTATCTTCAGTTTTCCGGCCTCTATGGCAGCCTGCGCCTCCAGGCGTTTCTTCATGGCACGGTCATACAGCTGTGACTTGAGGAGACGCATGGCGTTCTCGCGGTTCTGCTGCTGCTTCCTCGATTCGGTATTGGCGATGAGGATTTCCTCCTCCTCACCCGTATCAGGGTCTGTATACATATATCTCAGGCGGACACCTGTCTCCACCTTATTGACATTCTGTCCGCCGGCACCTGACGAGCGGAAGGTGTCCCATGACACCTTGGACGGATCGACATAGACCTCGATGGTGTCGTCTACAAGCGGCGTGACGAAGACGGAAGCGAACGATGTCATGCGCTTTCCCTGTGCGTTATACGGGGAGACACGCACAAGACGGTGCACGCCGTTCTCCGATTTCAGGAAACCATAGGCATACTCCCCGCCCTCTATCTGCATGGTGACTGACTTGATTCCTGCCTCGTCACCTTCCTGAAGGTCGGATATAGTGACCTTGTATCCGCCCTTCTCCGCCCAGCGCTGGTACATGCGCATGAGCATTTCCGCCCAGTCCTGCGCCTCTGTTCCTCCTGCACCGGAGTTGATTTTCAGCACGCAGTCCATCGGGTCTTCCTCCTGACGGAGCATATTGCGCAGTTCAAGGGCATCGATGGCCTTCACGGCACGCTCGTATGCGGCGTCTACCTCCTCTTCCGTCACAAGCTCGTCCTTGTAGAAATCGAACGAGAGCTGCAGCTCATCGGCGGCAGTGCGCACCTCCTCATATCCGTCAATCCATTTCTTTATACCCTTGACAAGTTTCATCTGCTCCTGTGCACGGGCTGGGTCTTCCCAGAAGTCCGGTGCCTGTGTGCGGAGGTCCTCCTCTTCGTACTCGATTTTCTTTCTGTCGATGTCAAGGTACTTGTACAAGGCATCCGCCCTGTCCTGTATGTCTTTCAGTTGGTCAAGTGTTATCATTCTTCGTACATCTTGTTTATTATCTCTGAATAGTTCTTGCTCACTACATTGCGCCTTATCTTCAGCGTACTGGTTATCTCACCTTTCTCGAGCGAGAAATGGTGAGGCATCAGCGTGAATCTCTTCACCTGCTCGTATCCGGCAAGCGACTGCTGGAGGGTCTCCATGCGCTCGGCGAACATCGCGTTGACCCTCTTGTCGGCGCACAGGGCCTCGCGGTCGGCAAACTCTATGCCGTTGTCATAGGCGTATTTCTCCAGCACCGGGTAGTTGGGGACGATGAGTGCGGAGACGAACTTGCGCTTGTCGGCTATCACAGCTACCTGCTCCACGTATTTATCCACGAGTATCTTCGACTCCACGAGCTGCGGTGCGATATACTTTCCGTTGGAGGTCTTGTACAGGTCCTTTATGCGTTCGGTGATATAAAGCTCGCCGTCTTTCATGTAACCAACATCGCCTGTCCTGAAATATCCGTCGGGAGTGAAAGCCGCCGCGTTAAGGTCAGGGCGGTTATAGTAGCCCTTCGTGATGGTCGGGCCCTTGAGGAGTATCTCTCCCTCGTCGGAGAATCTTATGTCAAGGCTGTCTATCGGCCTGCCTATGCTGCCTATGGTGTAAGGCTCGCCGAGACGGTCGTTGGAGACGGTGGCGAGGGATTCCGTCAAACCGTATCCTACCATCATGAAGATACCGATGGAATGGACAAATTCTTCCACCACAGGCGACACGAAAGAGCCTGCCGTAGGGAAGAAGTGGGGATGCTCTATGCCGAGGCGTTTCCTCACGAGCGAGAAGACGGTCCTGTCCATCAGCTTGTATTCGAGCTGCAATGTCAGCGGCGGACGGCGTCCCTTGCTGAGATAGTCGACATTATGGCGCTTGCCAACCGACAGCGCATGGCGGAAGAGACGTTGCTGCATGGTGCCCGCGGCGTCTATCTCTGCCATCACGCCTGTATAGACCTTCTCCCAGAAACGCGGCACTGACGACATGCAGGTAGGATGTGTCTCGCGCATGGCGTCCTGCACATCGTGGGGATTGGTGTTGATTATCAGCGTGCAGCCCTCTGTAAGGGCAAGCAGTGCCCAGCCTTTCTCGAAGATATGGGTGAAGGGCAGGAAATTGAGTATCCTGTCTTCCGGAGTGAGGTCGAGACCCTTGTGGTTGTCTATAAAGGCGGCGCGGAACTGTCCGTGGGTCAGCATCACGCCCTTGGGACATCCTGTCGTGCCAGAGGTGTAAAGGATACATGCCAAATCGTCCCATTTCACCGATGATAACCGTGCTTCATACTCCGGGACGGTACGGCTGTCGTCGCCCATCTTGATGAAGTCATCGAAGTATATCGACGAGGGGTCGTGGCTCGAGAGCCTCACCCCGCGGTCGTAGACCACGAGCTTCTCCACCGTGGGACACAGATGCTGCACTCTCCGCGCACGGTCATACTGCTCCTGCTCTCCGCAGAAGATGAAGCGTATCGCCGCGTCATCGACCATGAAACGCATGGTATCCTCGCTCGTCGTGGCATAGAACGGCACCGTGCAGGCCCTGATGCCCCAGGCGCCGAAGTCGGTATAGACATACTGCACGGTATTCTGCGAGAAGACAGCCACCTTCTCCTGCACACCTATACCGAGGGACAACATCGCGAGGGAGACGCGCCGGACCTGCTCGGAGAAGGTGTTCCAAGACACTTCCTTCCAACGCTTGCCGCCGAAGTCCTTGTACTCAAGGGCTGTCTTCTCGCCGTAGATTCCTGCCTGGTCGTGGACAAGAACCGAGAGATGACTGTTTGTCTGCATACCTTATTGTATTTAAGTTGCTACAAAGTTACAATCTTTTTCCGAAAATGAAGAAGAAAAAAGGAAACTTTTTACTAACTTTGCACCAAAACACCGATAATGGACAAGGAAAAAATCATCACCGAAGCAGTAGAACTGCTGTGCCGGCTCATAGCCACACCGCGTGTAAGCCGCGATGAAACCGCCGCTTCCGACATCATGGAGCAGTGGATGAGGGAGCGCCGGCTGTCTCCTTTGCGCTCGGGCAACAACCTCCTGCTCGTATGCCCTGACTACCGTCCCGACCGCGAGACGGTGATGCTCAACGCGCATATCGACACAGTAAAGCCTGTGGCAAGCTGGACACGCGCCCCTCACTCGCCTGACATCGAGGGCGACAAGCTCTACGGCATAGGCAGCAACGACTGCGGAGGAGGGCTCGTGACGCTGCTGCAGGTGTACCGCATCCTCGCGGAAAGGGAGCGAGGGTACAACCTCGTGTACCTCGCCTCGTGTGAAGAGGAGGTGTCGGGCGTCAACGGCATACGGCGCGTGATACCCGAACTCCAGTCTGTCGCGCCAGGGATAAAGGTCGATGTCGCCATCGTCGGCGAACCTACAGGCATGCAGCCTGCCATAGCGGAGAAGGGGCTGATGGTGATAGACATGACGGCGCGCGGGATATCGGGACACGCGGCACGCAACGAAGGGGCGAATGCCATATATGAGGCGCTCGATGATATGCTGTGGATACGCAGCCACAAGTTCGGGAAGGTCTCCGAACTGCTCGGCCCGACGCTCATGTCGCTCACTGTCGTCAATGCCGGCACGCAGCACAATGTGGTGCCCGACGAATGTCGCATGGTCATCGACGTGCGCTCCAACGAGCATTACACCAACGAGGAAATATTCGATGAAATCGGCAAAAACGTAAGGTCTGAGATAAAGGCACGCTCCTTTCACCTCCACTCATCACACATTTCTCCCGAGCATCCGCTCATAAAGAAATGTGTATCCATGGGCATGAAGCCGTTCGGTTCGCCGACACTCTCCGACCAGGCGCTGATGCCGTGGCAGTCGTTCAAGCTCGGTCCGGGCGACTCTGCGCGCTCACACTCTGCCGATGAGTATATCAGAATCTCCGAACTGCGCAACGCTCTCGACACGTATCTTGAACTGCTCGGCTGAAAAAGGTCACCTTTCACCAGACAAAAGGTCACCTTTCGCCCCGCAAACCGTAACCTTTCATTAAATAAAAAGTCACCTTTTATAAACATATGCGTCACCTGCTGTCTCCAGCAGGTGACGTTTTTTATATAAGATATTACAAAACAGGGATTTACGTATACTGAAAAACTGTCAGAGTCAGAGCCCCGGCGACAGGGGTGAAACTATATTTTCATTATCAAAGAAGAAAAAAACGAAAAAAAATCACATTTCACTGTAACTTTTCCGCCACCCAATCGTCTACTGTATAGATAAGGCAAAAAACAACGATGATGGACTATAAGTACATAGAACAGTTGCTCGAGCGTTACTGGGAATGCCAGACGACGCTGGAAGAGGAGGCTATCCTGCGCGCATTCTTCGCACAGGACAATGTCCCTGTGGAACTGTTGCAGTACCGTCAGATCTTCATTGCACAGAGCGAGGAACAGAAGCAGGTGAGGATTTCCGATGATTTCGAGAGCCGCATCCTCGCCGTCATCAACGATGAAAAGCCTGTCAAGGCACGCACGATAACGCTCTCACAGCGTCTGCGCCCACTCTACAGGGCGGCGGCGGTCGTGGCTGTCATCGTCACCCTCGGCACAGCGGCGCAGAAGGCCACAGAGCCGACAGACTCGCCCTACCCTTCACAGATGGCAAAGGAGCCTGCCGTGAGCAACGGCCCTTCGGTGGCAGTGAAAGACAGCGTGAAGTCTGACACAATCAAGTTCGGCAAGCAGCACTCGCAACTCAATGACATGCCGGAGACGATCATCAAGTAAGATATTTTCTAAGCTTTCCAGATATACATAAAACAATCTATTAAAACACTACTCCGATAACACCCTAACAGGAAAAGGACTGGCATTGCTGCCAGTCCTTTTCCTTCAACTGTACAGTCTTGACGGCGACATCAGCCACGTGCCTGACGGCGCGAGTCAAGAAAGCAAGCCGTAGAAACGGCGTGTATACCCAGCAATAAAGACATTACCCTCCCCATTATCAGAAATGACCTGTAGAAGAATACCATTATCCATGAAGATTGCCATCACTCTGATTATAAGTGCAACTGTTTGTCGGTGACGTATATGACGTTGATTCCGATGGTTTTCTGACAAATGAACTTTGCACTCTGAATGCTGACTCTATAGCATTTGATGCTTCATTAGGAGAAAATGGAGGTTATCATATTATCCTGAAAAAATAAAGTATATAAATGAAATTATTCCATTTGCTTGCATTATGGTGCCTTTCGGTCATGGCGCACGCCCAGATTGTGGACATCAGCAAGGACAGCCTGTATCACCGGATAATGGATTCCGAGGCCGACTACCGTGTGATTTACGTGTTTGACGAATCATGTACGTGCATCATGGAGACACTCCCTGACGTGCTGGAACTGCTGAAGGACAAGAAAAGCGCGGAACTGTTTGTCGTCTGCGGACAGCCGAAGACACATGTCGCCGGGTTTATAGAAAAGAGACGTATTTACTGCAAATATTATGTGATAAATCCGAAAAAAGGGAAATGGATAGATTTCGGCGGCTATCTGAACAAGACTTGCAGTTTTCTGGAGAGGTATTTCGGCGTGGATACCAAGAAGATGGGCGCCTCTGCCATATGTATACTTGACAGGCAGGGACGGATTGTCGCCAATACGACATGGGAGACATCGGGCGAGGAGTATATGAGACTGTTGGAAACGGTTGCCGGTAACGGGTTACAGGTTGTCGGTGATAAGTAAGTCACAATAATCAATATATAGTATCTGCTTTATCATAGATTGTATCGTTTAATTTTTGTGACTCACTTATTGCTCTTCGCTATTCTACAGATATCAGGACAGCATAGCATAAGCAGAAAGCTTATAGCCATGAATCGCTGCTGTCACACCTATCTCCCCACCACGAGACCGTAATCATTCAAACACCAGAAGCTCCATCGTCTCCTGGCTGAAAAGGTCATTGGCGACGGCAAGGATGTCTTCTGCCGTGACCTTGTCGATGTCGGCACACAGCGCACTGACATCCTTCTCCCAGCCGTAGTGAAGGAAAGACTTCGCGAAATCGAGGGTGAAGCTCTCCCGTGAATCGCACGCAAGGGCTATCTGCCCTTTCAGCTGACGCTTCGCCTGCAACAGGCGACGTGGCGAGAGAGGCTTCATCATCAGACGGTCAAGCTCGTGGCGCACAAGGCGCAGGCACCGTTTGACATCGTGAGGGTCACAACCGAAATACACAGACCACAGTCCTGTATCGGCAAAACTCGCCATGCCGCTCTCCACGGTGTATACGAGGCCGTTCTTCTCCCTCAGCGCCATATTGAGCAGCGAGGACATCGCCGGTCCGCCGAGGATATTGTTGAGCAGATAGAGCGGTATGCGGCGAGGATGATGTATGTCGTATGCACGGCGTCCGAGAAGGACATGAGCCTGATGAGTGCCCTTGACTACAATTTCCTCCGCTACGGGAGGGACAAAGGACTGCTGGCTGTCGGCAGGGACAGCAAGGATGTCTTTGTGCAGTTTTGTGAGCATACGCTTGAGTGTATCGAACGGGATGTCGCCGTTTATGAAGAACACAGCATTGTCGGGACGGTAGAGACGCTGTGTGAAGCGCCGTGCGTCGTCTGAGGAGAACGAGCGCACGCTCTCCTTTGTACCAAGGACACTGTGACCGAGAGGATGTCCGCGGAAGATGCGGTTCTCAAACTCGTCGTAGATAAGTTCTGCTGGCGAGTCGTTGTATGACTCTATCTCGTCGCAGATGACCTCCTTCTCCTTTTCCAATTCTGCCTCGGGAAAGACGGAGCGGAAAACCATATCGGTAAGGAGGTCTACGGCACGCGGAAGATGTTCCTTCAGGCAGGCGCAGTAGTAGACCGTCGCTTCCTTGTTGGTATAGGCATTGAGCTCGCCGCCTACACTCTCTATGCACTGTATCACCTGCCACGCACGGCGACATGAAGTGCCCTTGAAGGAGACATGCTCACAGAAGTGCGCCAGTCCTTCCTCGCCTTGCCGTTCGTCTCTTGTGCCAGCCTTCACGGCATAGCCGCAGTAGACGACATTGCCAGCCGAGGGATGTTGTATGATGCGGAGCCCGTTGCTCAGTGTGAATGTATTGTACATGCGGTTTCTACGGTTATGCGGTTATTGGATCAGGTTTCTGTGAGAATATTGCGTAAACTGTAGTGACGTACCGTGGTGCGTCCGCAAGCGGCGTGAAACGCCGAGCAGGCAATATATCACATACCATCTATAATATTATGCGTTTCACGCATGGCGGACGCACCACGGTACGTCCCTACATGTGTGATGAGATGCTACGTACGGTTATTGGTTGTCGGTTTTGGGTGGATACGGCATGAATAGCCGATATAGCAGGAATAGAAGTTCAAACAACTAAACAACCATTACAGCAATTCGTTTACGAAGATGACAAGTATAAGTGCAGGTATCACCCAGCTGACAAGGAAATAGAAGACCTTTGGAAACTGGCGGAGATTTATCCTGCCGTCGTTGGTTAGCATACGCGTGACCTCCGTCTCTCCGAATTTCCGCATCAGCAGACACATGAATATGCCGCCGACAGGCATCGCGAACTTTGCCACGAAGAAGTCGAAGAGGTCAAAGAATCCCATGCCGGACACTGTCACTCCGCTCCATTCTCCGAAGGACATCGAGCAGACGAAGCCTGTGAAGCATGTCACGGCGGCTATCGCCGTGGCGGCTTTCCAGCGCTTCATGCCGAACTTCTCGGTGACGAAGGCCGTGGTAATCTCAAGCATGGATATGCTCGATGTAAGGGCCGCCATGACGAGAAGGACATAAAACAGCAACGTTACGGCATAGCACAGCCACGGTGTCGCGCCGAATGCTTGGTTGAAGACATTGGGCAATGTGATGAACACCAGCGATGGTCCGGCATCGGGATTTATGCCCACGGACATCGCCGCAGGGAAGATAATCACACCTGCCACTATCGCCACAAGGGTGTCTATGGCGGCGATGTTGAAGGCATCTTTCACGATATTCTCCTCGTTGGAGAAGTATGAGGCGTACGTCATAAGACAGCCTATGCCGACACTCAGCGTGAAGAACGCCTGTCCCATGGCACTCAGGACCACATCGGGAGTGAGCTTCGAGAAGTCCGGGCGGAAGAGGAACTCCAGTCCGCGTGACGCATCGGGAAGCGACAGCGAGCATACGGCAAGGACTATGAGCAGAACAAAGAGCAGGGGCATCATTATCTTGGAACCGCGCTCTATGCCTTTCTGCACGCCCATGACCGTTATCGCGGCAGTGAGTGTCACGAAGACTACAATCCACAAGGCTGGAGCAAAAGGGTCGGAAGAGAACTCCGCGAATGCCCGTCCTGTCTCCTCCACCGTCATATCCATCATGCCTCCCATGCCTGCCGTAACAGTATAGCCGAGAGTCCATCCTGCCACGACGCTGTAATAGGAGAAGAGCATGAATCCGGCAAGGACACATATCGCGCCGGTGAAGCGGAACAACAAGGCGAGCGGCCGCGAGACGGACACTCCGCTGTTGCACGACAGCCCCTTGAAAGTGGCATAGCAGTTGGTGCGTGCCTGTCTGCCGAGGGCAGTCTCGCAGATAAGGACAGGCACAGCCACGGTGATTATGAAGCCTATGTAAAGGAGTATGAATGCTGCTCCGCCGTGTGCACCTGTCTCACAGGGGAAGCGCCATATATTGCCCAGTCCCACAGCACTGCCTGCAGCGGCAAGAATGGCACCCATACGCGAGCCGAAAGTCGCTCTGTTTTCCATGGTTGTTGTCTGATTGTTTAGTGGTTTTGCCGTTTAGTGGTTTAGTTAATAGCCGAAATATCCGCAAAACAGCCATCAACTAAACCACTAAACGACCAAACAACTAATCCCTATTAATCTCCTGTATGAGACGGTCGGCCTTGCCCCACTTGTCCATCATGAACAGGACATAGCGTATATCCACGCAGATGCAGCGTGCAAGGGTCGCGTCGAAGAATATGTCGGCAGAGAGAGAGTCCCAGTTGCCGTCGAAGGCAAGACCTATGAGGCGGTTGTTGCCATCAAAGACAGGGGAGCCCGAATTTCCGCCAGTGATGTCGTTGCTTGTGAGGAAGCAGAGATTCATCGTGCCGCTGACAGGGTCGTTGTACTGTCCGAAATCCTTTGCAGAGAAGAGCTCATGCATCACCGGTTCGGCATAATACTCGAAGTTATAGTCCTTGCCGGCGGTCTTCTCATCGCCGAGCAGCATCTTCTTATATAAGGAAGAAGGCTCTGTATAGTAACTGCTCTTCTTGCCGTTGAGCAGGTATCCTCCCACCTGTCCGTAGGACATGCGGAGCGTAAAGTTGGCATCAGAGTAGTGAGGCATATCCTCCTCCATGCGTATCTTCGCGTCACAAAGCATGCGTTCCTGGTCGCTGATGGACTGATGGATATCCTCCGTGCCCTTGCGTATGAGCTGCATGGTGGCAAGAAGGTCCTGACCCATCTGCACGGCGATGTCCTCTGACATCTCCTTCTGTATCTTCTTCTTGTTGAAATAGATAGGCTCAGACGACATCAGGCGTGACTGGTAGAGCTTCTCGACGTAGCCCTCATAGTCGTTGCCGATGGTCTTGTAGAAGTCCGGCACATACTCAGCAGGCACCTGCTCCTTGTAGTTCTTGAGGAGAGCGACAAGGATTTCCTTCTCCGTAGCAAGGTCCCAGGACTCTGAATTGTCCTTGAACTGGTTGTACTGCTTCTTCTTGTTCGTCTCCGGACCATAGACCGGCGCACCCATGGCATAGCGCATGGCACGTGTTACGATTTCGTTTGTACGGAAGAATGTCTCACCGAAGTATGTCAGCGCCTTCTGCCTGTCGTAGAGACGGCCATAGAGACGTCCGAGACTGTCTATGTCGAGCTGCCCCTTGAGATAGCCTGTGCTGTCCTGATAATGCTTTATGAGAGCCTCGTGGCGCTGCTTCAAGCCGATGATGTCAAGGGAGTCGATGCACTTGTTCATGCCGAGGGAGTTCTTCCAGTAGTTCGCGCTCTGCGCATATTTTGAGTCATACTTGATGCGCACAGCCTCATCGGCACGCATATGGCGCAGCATAACCTCCTGACGCACTGTACGAACCTGATAGCGAGGGGCATTGCCGGCATCGCGCATCAGCTGTATTCCGAAGCTGGAGAGATAGCGTTCTGTGCTGCCAGGGTAACCCATGGTCATGGCAAAGTCGCCCTCCTTATAGCCTTCTTTGCTCACACGGGCATAGACCTCAGGATGATAAGGGACATTTTCCTTGGAGTATTTGGCAGGACCGCCTGTCTTAGGGTCGCAATATACGCGGAAGACAGCGAAGTCACAGGTCTGGCGAGGCCACATCCAGTTGTCTGTCTCGCCACCGAACTTACCCATGGACTTAGGGATGGCGAAGACGAGGCGTACATCGTGGAAGTCGCGGTAGGTGGTGAGATAGTATTTGTTTCCCTCGTAGAAAGGCTTGAGCTCCACGCGGAGTGTGGGGTCTTCCTTATGCACACGCTCCTGCTCGAGAGCCTCAAGAGAGTCGATGATTGCCTCACGGCGTGTGTTAGGGAGATTGTTTATGTCGTGCTTCATGACCTCGTCGGTATAGTCGCGCTGTGAAATCATGAACGCCACGAAGAGGTTTTCGTTAGGAAGCTCCTCCTCAAACGACTTGCTCACGAAACCGTTGAGCATGTAGTCGTGCTCCACCGTAGAGTGTGAGCGTATCGCCTCGAAGCCACAATGGTGGTTAGTGAATACGAGTCCGTCCGGAGAGACTACCACTCCTGAGCAGAAACCGCCGAAGTTTACCACAGCCTTCACTATGGCGTTGGAGTCGTTGTACAACTGATTGTAAGGCAGATGATAACCTTCCGCCTGCATTTTCTCATACACAGCCTGCGGAAGATTGGAAAGTGTCCACATTCCCTCGTCAGCCTTTGCCTGGAAAGCTCCGAAGAGCGACTGAGCGAGGAAAGCGATGATAAATAGTTTTCTCATTGTTTTTATTATTGTTATTGTTATCGATTATCTTCTGTTTTTGCCGATTTCATCGGTAAAATCGTATAAGATACGGTATCTGAAGCCAACCTTTCTCATGTCAGGACAGGAGCATATATGCCGTCATACACCATCTCAGAACCTCACGGAGAAGGCTCCTCCTATGGTGAAATATGTCATCTGCTTCCTTATCTCGGCAGAGACAGCCTGTTCAACGTCCTCTCCACGGGATGACTGCGGACACCTATTATATATATACCTGCACCTGGAAGTATCGATGTCGGCGAATATCTTCCATGCGAACCGGTCTCTGTAACGCCACGAGGCACTGATGCCTGCCACCAAATTGACGGCACATCCGCCCTTTACATTCATGAGTACGGAAGACGAAGGGCTGTCTTCCATGACACTGATGCCATCATACAGACGTATGCCACAAAGAGCCTTTGCACCGAGGGAGACACTGTTGCAGAGAGGCAGGCTGGCGTAAAGGCCCGCATCAAATGACGTATCGGCGAAGTTATTGTCATCTATATATGCCTTGTCGCCATAACTTTCCGCAACGGAAGGCAGGTCGGCAGGAGTCACCGTGACACGCGCCATGCCGCCGATGCCGATGTTTTCGTGGAAAAAGTATGCTCCCTCCACACCTGCCACAGTACTTGTGCAAAGCCCGATGGTCTCTCCCTGACCGCCGATGCCGTCGAAATGCAACGTGCCGGAGTGTATCCCGACACCCATCTGTATATCCACGAATGACGGACGGACGGCATACTGCTCCGCGTCTTGCTCCAGACACTGCAGTCCGCGGTTGCCGTAGATAAGGTCACCTATGAAATATCCGAGTTCGGCTGAGAGGATTCCTATGCCTGCTCCTGCCACGACATCGCTCACCCAGTGGCGGTTGTGTGCCACGCGGAGGACACTTGTACCTGTCGCCACGGCATATCCGCCCACGGAAAACCATGGCGAGCGCGTCAGTCCGTACTCCTTATGAAGGACAGTAGCCGCCGCAAAGGCTGTCGCGGCATGGCCGGAGGGGAAGGAATGTCTGTCGGAATTGTCCGGGCGCGTCTCGTGGAAAGCGCGCTTTGCCATACTCACCGTGGCGGCCATGATGACGTTTGAAGCCAGTGCCGATGTCGCGAGGCGCGGCCAGTCGGAGCGTCCCTCGTATCCTGCGACCTTCAGTCCTGCAATAAGGGCGTACGGTGCGAAGCGCATATAGTTTTCCGCCTCATGCTTCCCGTTGCTTGTCACGACAATGCTTGTCGGCTGAAACGACCGTTTCTCCTCCTTTATAATGAGGGCAGAGAGCACGACAGGCAGTCCTGCATACGTGACATCGCGCTTCCATCCATAATACCTCTTGGCATCACCCATGTCGAGACATTTCTCGCCGAGGAAGTTCCGGTAACGGCACAGCGTGTCAGCACGCGTCTCCCTAACGGCAATGACGGAATCGGCAGTGTCGGCATATATGCTGTAGGAGCACGCAAGAGCCGCTGTCATGGCAAGAATCCGCAACTTACACATCAATCTACAGTGCGCTTTATCTCCGCGACTCCTGCCGTGAAGATAGGATTTGTCATATTGATAATCTCAAAATAGGCGGATTCACCGTATAAATCGCGTGCTATAAGTGCGCGCAGCTGTTCCGTCAGATAAGGTCTTGTCTGCTGTTTCTCGTCATCATCCTTCGGTTCGACTTTCTGTTTCTTGCCCTCCTCCGCTATGGCCTCGAAGAGCGACTCAGGCAGGACATAATGCTGCTTGAAGTCTTCCAAGTTCTTGAATTTCCTCAGCTGGCGACGGTTCTTGTCATAATACTTTATCGCCTCCTGCACGACAATGCCCTTAGCTACAAGCGAGCGATGGTAACGTGTGTACTGCAGAGTGTCGAGAGGCACGAAGATATCGGGCATGATGCCTCCTCCGCCGTATACCGTGCGGTGGTTGCGGAGCGTCTCGAACCTCAGCGAATCGGCGAAATGTATGGAGTCACGGCATGTCAGTTCGCCATGTTTCAGGCGCTGTTCAAAGTCAAGATCATAGTCTTTCCTGTCACCGGGTTTGTACGGTTTCTGTATGCACCGTCCCGTAGGAGTATAATAATGTGATACGGTGAGGCGTATCATGGAACCGTCAGGAAGCTCCACAGGACGCTGTACCAAGCCCTTTCCGAAGGTGCGGCGTCCGACGATGATACCGCGATCCTGGTCCTGTATGGCACCAGAGACTATCTCTGCCGCGGAAGCCGTGAACTCATTGACGAGCACAACTGTCTTTCCTGTCTTCAACCTCCCTCTGCCGTCGGCCTTCGACTCATGACGCGGCACGCTTCTTCCCGTCGCATAGACGATGAGATCGCCCTTTTCAAGAAATTCATTGGCGACATCCTCCGCCGCGGAGAGGTATCCTCCGCCGTTGTCCTGAAGGTCAAGGATAAGGTCAACCATGCCGAGCCGCCTCAGCGAGTCTGCCGCCTGGAGCATCTCCTTATGGGTCGTCGCACCGAAATTGCCGAGGCGTATATATCCTATCCCCGGTTCTATCATGTACGCCGCGTCCATGGAGTGTACAGGAATCTTATCACGCCGTATGGTGAAAGCCAGCGGTTTTCTCTCTCCGGCACGCTTCACAAGGACATTGACCTTGGAGCCTTTCTTGCCGCGGAGACGTTTCATGATGTCCGCACGCGACATATTCACGCCGGCGATGGCTGTATCGTTGACGGCGATGATGCGGTCTCCGGCGACGATGCCCACCTTCTCCGACGGTCCGCCGTGTACTGTCTGCAACACGATGAGCGTATCCTCGATGACATTGAACTGCACCCCTATGCCGTCAAAGTTTCCCTGCAACGGCTCGTTGAGCTCACGGGTTTCCTTAGCAGTGGTGAATGACGAGTGTGGATCCAGCTTCTCAAGCATGCCGCGGATGGCATTCTCGGCAAGCTCGTTGGCATCCACACTGTCCACATAGAGATTCTCCACAGCCATGTGGGCTATCTGCAACTTACGCAAAGGCGAGTCGGCACCGAGGCTGATTTTCAGTTGTCCTGCCGCCGTAAGAGGCAAGAGCAGGAAGAAGATAAGCAGTTTTTTCATTGTAGTGGCTGGGTAAATGGAGTGACAGGAATAGCCGACATAGCCGGAATAGATGTTATAGCCAGGATAGACCAAAAGTCCATGGCCGTCTAACCGCCTAACTGTCCAAACCGTCCGTCAGTCTTCCTCTCCAGGAATATCCTTTTCTATAACAAGATTGTTTATGATAAAGTCCTGACGATCGGGAGTGTTCTTGCCCATATAGTAGGCAAGAAGCTTCTGCACCTGGTCTTCCTGGCGCAGCGTGACCTGCTCAAGACGGATGTCAGGACCGATGAAACCGGCAAATTCGTCAGGGGAAATCTCTCCCAATCCCTTGAATCGTGTAATCTCAGGGTCGGGCGAAAGCTCCTCTATGGCACGCTGGCGCTCCTCGTCGCTGTAGCAGTAGCGCGTGATGAAGTCCTTCGGCTTCTCGTTGCGCGCCTTCAGTTTCTCGTCCTCAGCCTTAACGACAGCCTTGTTCTTTATCTTTGTACGCCTGTTGCGCACACGGAAAAGTGGTGTCTGAAGGATATACACATGTCCCTTGCGCACCAGTTCCGGGAAGAACTGGAGGAAGAACGTAATAGTCAGCAGGCGTATGTGCATGCCGTCGACATCGGCATCTGTCGCCACGATGACCTTGTTGTAGCGCAGCGAGTCGAGACCGTCCTCTATGTCAAGGGCTGCCTGCAGGAGATTGAACTCCTCGTTTTCGTAGACCACCTTCTTTGTTAGTCCGAAGGAGTTGAGAGGCTTTCCGCGGAGGGAGAACACCGCCTGAGTGTTGACATTGCGGCTCTTGGTGATGGAGCCCGAAGCAGAATCGCCCTCGGTGATGAATATAGAGGACTCCTCTTTGAGAGGGTTCTTGAAGTCAGAGTAGTGCACACGGCAGTCGCGGAGCTTCGGATTATGGAGATTTGCCTTCTTGGCACGCTCGCGTGCGAGCTTCGTGACACCTGCCATCGCCTTGCGTTCACGCTCCGAGGAGGTGATTTTCTCGAGGATGACATCGGCAACATCAGGGTTCTTGTGCAGGAAATTGTCCACCTCGGTATGGACGAAATCTCCGATATACTTGTTGATGCTGACACCATCGGGAGACATCTGCAGCGACCCGAGCTTTATCTTCGTCTGCGACTCGAACATCGGTTCCTCGACATTCACTGCCACAGCTGCCACGATACCGTTACGGATATCGGTGAATTCGAAGGATTTCTGGAAAAAGTCCTTCAGCGTCTTGGCGATATGCTCTTTGAATGCCGACTGGTGAGTGCCGCCCTGTGTGGTATGCTGTCCGTTGACAAAGGAGTGATACTCCTCGCCATACTGGTTGGCGTGGGTGAAGGCTATCTCGATGTCCTCTCCCTTGATATGCACTATCGGGTAGAGCGGCGCGGTGGACATGGTGTCCTTCAGGAGGTCGGCAAGTCCATGGCGCGAGGCTATGCGGCGGCCGTTGTGCATGATGATGAGCCCGGAATTGAGGTAGGTATAGTTGCGGAGCATCTCAGCGACTATGTCATCATGGAACTTATAGTTGACGAACAGCGTCCCGTCGGGCTCGAAGAAGATGAATGTGCCGTTCTCCTCCTCCGTGTCCTGCGTATCGTCAGAGATGAGCAGTCCTCGCTCAAAGCAGGCGCGGCGCACCTTCCCGTCGCGGTAGGAGCGCACCTCGAAGCGTGTGGAGAGGAAGTTGACAGCCTTTACGCCGACACCGTTCATGCCGACAGACTTCTTGAAAGCCTTGGAGTCATACTTGCCGCCAGTGTTGAGCTGCGACACCGCCTCAATCATCTTGCCCTGCGGGATGCCGCGTCCGTAGTCGCGGATGGAGATGCGCAACTGCTCGTCGACATCCACCTCTATGCGCTTTCCGGCGTTCATGCGGAACTCGTCGATGGAGTTGTCTATGGCTTCCTTGAGAAGCACGTATATGCCGTCCTCGGCATGACTGCCGTCTCCGAGACGGCCGATGTACATGCCTGGGCGTGTACGGATATGCTCCACATCGGAGAGCTTGCGGATATTGTCGTCGGTATACGCTACCTGTTCTTCCTGTATTTCCATATTTGTGGTTTGATGGTTTGGGTGGTTGGTGGTTTAGTGGTTGTGGTTGTAGGTTTTTGGTTTGGGGTTATTGGTTTGGGGTTATTGGTTTTTATAGCCGGAATAGGAGATACCAACCAAACTACTAAACGGCTAATCCACTAAACGACTACTGAATCTTCTTCTTCCAGCAGACGCGGCGTTTATGGTTGCGGCGCTCGAACATGTCCCATTGTCCCTGCACGGCGGTGTTCGTCTCCATCTCCAGCTGTGTCTCCGCCCATTGCACACCGTATTTGTGGAAATACGGAATGAGGTCGTAGAAGAACAGTGCGTTGACTCCCTTGTTGCGGTATTCGGGAAGCACGCCGATGAGGAGGAGGTCGATGCCCTCCGACTTGTGTGACATGAGGAAGCGCAGGAGATGGAACCATCCGAAAGGAAAGAGCCTGCCGCGGCGGCATTTCTGCAACACCCGCGCCATGGAAGGCACGGTGACACCGACACCGACGATGTCGTGTCCGGGAGTGTTCCAGTCTTCCACAAGTGTCACGAGATTGAGGTCGAGCACGATGGAGAACTTGCTCACGAGCTGGTCTATCTGCCTTTCTGTCAGTTCGCTGTAGCCGTAAAGGTCCTTATACGTGGCGTTTATAAGCCGGAAGACCTCATGCCCCATCTTCTCCTTGCCGTAGAGCTCACTGCGCTTCACCTTGCGTATATGCAGGTTGTAGCGCTTCATGACCATCTCGGAAATCTTGACATACTTTTCCGGCATCTTCTCCGGGACAAGTATGTTGTACTCATTGTAACGGTTGTCTATCTCGAAACCGCCTATCTCCTCGAATATCCGGGGGTAATACTCATAGTTGTAGAGCGTGGCGATGGTGCTCAGCTCGTCGAAGCCGTATACCAGCATACCCTCGCTGTCCATATCCGTAAAGCCGAGCGGACCGGTCATCTGCTCCATGCCGTGCCTCCGTCCGTAGTCGGCGACAGCATCGAGCAGCGCCTCGGCGACGGCCTTGTCCTCGACAAAGTCTATCCACCCGAAACGCACATCCTTGCGTCCCCATTTCTCGTTGGCCTTGCGGTTGATGATGGCGGCTACCCTTCCTACGGGCTTGCCGTCCTTGTATGCCATGAAATACTCTGCCTCACAGAAATCGAAGGCGGCATTTCTGTCTCTTGAAAGCGTGTTCATCTCGTCGCTGTAGAGCGGAGGAACATCGTATGGCGAACCTTCATAAAGGTCGTAATGGAAATCTATGAACTTTCCCAGGTCTTTCTTCGTCTCTACCCTGCGTATCTCTATATCTGTCATATCCTGTTTTTGGGTCGTTGTCTTTTGCTTTTCCTTTCTGCATAAATAATGTTTAGGCGCAGACGCGCATAAAACGCTACAAAGATAACAAAAATAAACGTATCAGTGACATTTCACCTTTGAAAATTATTTTTTTTTAGAGGTTCGGACAGAAAGGTCACCCTTTTCCTTGCAAAGGGTGACCTTTTATACGACAGATGGTGACCTTTTGCATTGCAAAATGTCACCATCTGTTTCCTCTTGTGTAACTGACTGTGGATTAGGCGGTTGCAGGTTTTCTGTTTTGGGTTATGGGTTTTTGGTCAATTTCTTCTATTGCGGCAACAGCGGCTATTCCTGCTATTCTCTCAACCTACAACCCAAAACCCATAACCTACAACCCAAAACCTAATATCCCTCACTGCTTCACGCATATCAGGATGCGGTGCTCGCCGAGGATTGTCGTCCCGAAGACATATATCTCGCCGCCGTCTTTCAGCCGCAGGCGCTTGCGCAGATCATCAGCGGACATGGGGAAATTCCTCACTGCTACGTTCGCGCGCGCCGACTCACCGACAGTCTCAGCCAAGACCCTGCGCAGCTCTTTCTTGTTCATTGTCGAGACGGCGAGGATACGGAAGTTTCTGCCTGGAAAAACAGCGGTGGATTCGGCATTTTTCGCAACAAACAAGTGGGACATGCTATCAAGGGCTGCCACGCCGAAACGCTCGGAGAACTCGGCAAAATTGCCCGATTTCATTATTGAGGCATTAGGCACAACAAGCGTGTCGCCTGCCGATGGACAGGCGTCTGTTATGCGTAGCATGGCTTTCCCGCCATCGTTGTCCTGCGACAACCCGCACTCGAAGATGTCACCGTCGTTGACACACACTACTTTCACCGGCTTCGCGCCGTCTTCCACGACAAGGACAAGTTCCTTGCACTCGTTCTTCACAGAGACGATATGCACCTCCGACACTCCTTTCGCCAACCGGCAGGCTTCCCTGTGGTCGAGCATCGGCGAGAGCTTCACTATCACCCTCCGCGCCTTCTCGCGTAAAAGGGGCAGCAGGGCAAGGAAATCCGGCGTGCAGTCGGTGATGGCATACGTCTTCCTGCCGTTCGTGTCGCGGCGTGCAGGGTCAAGGTATATCGTGGTTCTCTCACGCCATTCCGCCTCTGACGGCAGAGACTGGAGAAACGGTTCGCAACATCCGCAGACGACACGCGCATTGTCCATCCCGAGGATGGAGAAGTTATGTCGCGCAGTAGCGCAGAGATGCTCCTGACGCTCCACATAGACAGCCTCGCCGAAGCCTTGCGACATATAGGAAAAGTCCACACCGAAGCCTCCTGTAAGGTCGATGAAACGGGCGTTTTTCTTCTCCTCCAGGCTCTCGCGGCATATACCGTCGCGCTTGTATACGGCGGTCTGCTCGCTCGAACACTGCTCCATGGAGACATACGGCGGATAGAGCACACCGTCGCAAGCCGCCCACATCGGCAGCTTCGTGCGCGCCCTCTGCCAGCCGTCTATCTGCTGAAGGGCAAAGTGCATGTCCACGCCCGGCTGGCTCTTCAGGGCAAGTCGGCGGACATCATGGTCACGGTGCAGGGTGATATACTCCTCTGTTGTCATGGGCTTTTGCTGGGTTTTTCGGACGGCATAGATGCCTTTTTCCGTGAAAAATGAAAAATTATGGTGCAAAGATATAAAGATTTTGCCAAATAATTCGTAAATTTGTAGCAAATTATCTCGTTTCAGCCAGTGCGCGCGGATTCCCAAGGGAATATCCGTCGCTGTATCATGGTGTGGACGACTGTAAAGGTTACTGACTATGGATGAAGATTTCGACATAAGGAGACAAGGACAGAAAGGTACGGAGAAGGACTTCGAGAACGCTCTCCGCCCTCTCGAATTCGGCGATTTCACCGGACAGAAGAATGTGGTGGAGAACCTCCAAGTGTTCGTGGAAGCGGCTAAATACCGCGGTGAGCCTCTTGACCACACCCTCCTACACGGACCTCCGGGACTGGGAAAGACCACGCTCTCCAACATCATCGCCAACGAACTCGGCGTGGGATTCAAGATTACCTCAGGACCTGTCCTCGACAAACCAGGCGACCTGGCGGGCATTCTGACGTCTCTCGAACCGAACGATGTGCTGTTCATCGATGAGATACACCGTCTCAGCCCTGTCGTGGAGGAATATCTTTACTCCGCGATGGAGGACTACCGCATAGACATAATGATAGACAAGGGGCCTTCGGCAAGGAGCATACAGATAGACCTCAACCCCTTCACCCTTGTCGGCGCGACGACGCGCTCAGGACTGCTGACGGCTCCGCTGCGTGCACGCTTCGGCATAAATATGCACCTCGAATATTACAATCCCGAGACTCTCATGCGCATAATACGCCGCTCGGCGAAGATTCTGCAGGTACCTATCTCCGACAAGGCTGCCATGGAAATCGCACGCCGCTCACGCGGAACGCCGCGTATAGCTAACGCCTTGCTGCGCCGAGTGAGGGACTTCGCACAGGTGAAGGGTAACGGCAGCATCGACACGGCGATAGCGGAGATGGCGCTCACAGCCCTCAACATCGACTCTTTCGGCCTTGACGAGATAGACAACAAGATACTCCTGACCATCATAGACAAGTTCAGGGGCGGTCCTGTCGGCATCTCCACGATAGCCACCGCCATAGGCGAGGACGCCGGAACGGTAGAGGAGGTCTACGAGCCTTTCCTCATCATGGAGGGCTTCATGAAAAGGACTCCGCGCGGACGTGTGCTCACAGAACTCGCCTACCGCCATCTCGGAAGGGATATCTACACCGCAGGAGAGCGTCAGCCGTCACTGTTTGACCTGTAACCGCAAGCGGTAAAAAAAATAAAAGACAAGAAGTAGATCGCCTATTGTGGCTATTACGGCTATTATGGCTATCACCACAAACCGTATCACCGCATAAACCGCATAAAACCGTACAAGAAGAATGCGTACTGCAATATTCACCGGGACTTTCAATCCCTTCACCATCGGGCACGCAGACATTGTAGAGCGTGCGCTGAACATCTTCGACAAGGTAGTCATCGGCATAGGGTACAACCCTGCTAAGGAGGGCACTGCCTCTGTAGAGGAGCGCGTGGAACAGATAAAATCCGTCTATGACGGCAACGGACGCGTAGAGGTCGAGGCATACATGGATATGGCGGCAGACCTTGCGGCGAGACACAATGCCGTGGCTGTCGTGAAGGGTGTCCGCTCGGTGGCGGACTATGAATACGAGCGCAACCAAGCGGAGTACAACCGTCTGTTAGGCGACGGGCTCGAGACGGTGCTGTTCTTCTCGCGTCCAGAGCTTTCCGCGCTCTCGAGCAGCGGAGTGCGCACACTGCAGATGTTCGGCAAGGATACAAGCAAGTTTCTGCCTTGACAAGGCAAGGGCATATCTCAAAGAGAATATGTTTATAGACAAAATTACCCGATGAAATGGGCGTTTTCGTGCTATTAAGACAAACATAAAATATAGAAGACCATGATAAGTTACAATGCGGAGAACGTAAGCATGCCTAATATAAAGAAGCGTGAAGTGACACGATGGATAAGGCAGGTGGCAGCCTCATACGGCAGAACCGTAGGAGAGGTAGGCTATCTCTTCTGTGACGACGAGAAGATACTCGAGGTGAACCGCGAGTATCTTCAGCACGACTATTACACAGACATCATCACGTTCGACTATGACGAGGAGAATCAGGTAAACGGCGATATCGTGATATCGCTCGATACGGTAAGAAGCAACGCCGAACTGTTCAGCAAGCCGTATGAGGAGGAACTTTACCGCGTGATAATCCACGGCATACTCCACCTTTGCGGCATAAACGATAAAGGGCCTGGAGAGCGTGAGATAATGGAAGAGGCTGAGAACAAGGCCCTTGCACTGTGGTTCGGACGATAGCATTTCGCGCCTCAGCGGTTACAGTAACAACAGCGACTACATCTTCTTTTCCAGATATTCTGACAGGTCGTTTCGACTATTTCAGCTTCCGACTTCGGCTATACAGGCTATTTTGGCTATACAAAATACCACCAAACGGAAATACGCACCTGCTCCACACGGAGCAAGTGCGTATTTATGTTTTTCATTGTCTGTGGCGAAGTATCACGCAAGGAGACGCTTCACGATGGCTGAAATCTGTCCGCCCTCAGCCTTGCCTGCCATTTTCTTGGAAGCAACGCCCATGACCTTGCCCATCTCCTTGATGGATGTGGCACCTGTCTCGGCAATGATGGCTCTGACAACCTCCTCGATTTCCTCCTCGGTCATCGGTTTCGGGAGATATGACTCAATGACGGCGACCTGCGCAAGTTCGTCGTCTGCAAGGTCCTGACGTCCCTGAGCCGTATACGTTGCAGCAGATTCCTTGCCCTGCTTGGCGAGCTTCTGGAGTATCTTCATTGCATCGGCGTCAGAGAGTTCGTCGTTGGCTCCCGGGGCAGTCTTTGCCTCAAGGAATACTTTCTTTATGTTTCTTAATGTCTCGAGGCGCACCTTGTCGCGTGCTTTCATGGCCTCCTTGATGTCTGTTGAAATCTGGTCGAAAAGCATAGTCATATTGTTTTTAATGGTTCTTTTTATCCATAGGGGAAGTATCTCCCATGAACGGGGATAGATATCAGATTGTAAGAAAACGCCGATTTCATCGTGTTTTTATGATGTTTCTTTATAAAAAGAGGCAAATCGATGTCAGCTTCTTAGCCTGCTGAAGTAGGTCATTATCTCCTCCCATGTCTTGAACGTGTCCGAACCGTACTCTATCGCCGTCGCCATGCCGTCTTTCGGCGGGCAGGGAGAGATGAAAAAGTCCCCGTAAAGCAGTTCGGGACGGTTTGTAAACGTCACGTGGTCGTGAGCCGGCACTGTGACATATTCCTGCATCCACGCCGTCACCATATTATAATAAGAGGTATCGTTTGTAGGAGAGGATGCCACAAAATGCAGCGCATAGTCGTCAAGAAGAGCCTCAACGGCCTTGTGCATGGACGATGTAGGTTGCATACGTGCGTCATGTAGGCATTCAAAGTCTATGTACACCGTCTCACGCTGGCGGTTCTCCTGCCTGTCGTCTATCCACCGCACAACAGGGACGAGGGCGTGATGGACAACCTTGTCTATGAGCCGGTGCTCACCATGGAAAGCCAGTCCCTGGGCATAATGCTCAAGAAAGAGGTCTCTTGTATGCACCACAGGGTCTTTATCGCCGAAGAGTCCCCATACCCGCCTCTGGTCTTCCTTGACCCTTGACGGCTCGAAGCATTGCTCCGTAAGCTCGCGATATTCCTTTACTATGGCCTTTGTAACGATCATCTCCTGCACGCCGTCACGCCGCGGATTCTGGAAAGTGAGTTTACCCACCATGCCGTGGCTGCCCATCGTATCTCCCATCTGGAACGCCGGATTCACCAGAATGCGGTCATATCCGCGGAGCATCTCCGCCATCATGCCACCCATCGACGAACCAATGATGAGGTCGGGCTTCTCCTCCTCGCAGATGCTGTGGAGCAAGTCTATGGCTTCCTGAGGATGAAGGGGCAGGTCTGGAGCTACCACGACGGCATTGGGGAAGATAGTACGCAGAAGCGTCACTGTCCCCGACTGCCCACTGGAGGCAAAGCCGTGGACATAGAGTATCTTCTTTCCAGCCATCAGTTCTGGCCATGTCTTGGTATATTCCATACAGGCGGTTTTTGCGGTTATGTGTGGTTATACGGTTGTGCAGAGATGCGGTTGTGCGATTATACGGTTGTGCGGAGACAGAGGCTATAGTCGCAATAGAAACAATAGAGACTCCAAGGACTATTCAGACTATCAACCAAACGACTAAACGACTACTTGCAGAGCTTGCAACCTTCACACTTCGAGAGCTCTCCGCGGAAGCGTTTCTCTATGAGATAGTGCAGGCGGTCGCGCAGAGGTTCAAGAGGAATCTTGTCGATTACCTCGTAGACGAAAGCCGCCTGAAGGAGAAGGCGTGCCTCTTCGAGAGGGATGCCGCGCTGACGCATATAGAACAGGGCATTCTCGCTCAGCTGTCCCACTGTCGAGCCGTGGGAGCATTTCACGTCATCGGCATAAATCTCGAGCATCGGCTGTGTGTACATGCGTGCCGTCTTGGTAGAGAGGAGGTTCTGGTTGGTCTCCTCCGAAGTGGTCTTCTGTGCATCCTTGCGCACGAGGACACGGCCGGCAAACGCGCCTACGGCATTGCCGTCAAGGACATATTTGTATAGCTCGTGGCTGTCGCAGTGAGGCACGGCATGGTCTATGAGCGTATTATTGTCCACATGCTGCTCCTTGTCAGCCACCACAGCACCGTTGAGCCAGCACTCCGCACCCTCGCCGGCAAGCGTGAGGCGCGTCATCTGGCGCGTCTTCCCGTTATGAAGCGTCACAAGGCTGTGGTTTACACGCGAGCCGCGCTCCTGCCTTATATATGTGTTTGCCACAAGGACATTACGCTGGTGTGTCTCCTCCAGACCGTAAATCTCCACACTCGCGTCCTCTCCGGCAAGGACCTCCATCACCTGTGTGGTGAGAAAACGGCGGTCGTCTGCCGCATGGTCGCAGAAGAGTACCCTCACGCTTGCCCTCTTGCCGGCAACGATAAGTACACGGCGGTTTACCATCATGTCGACGTCCGAGCGCAGAATATTTACCACCTGTATGGTCTTGTCCACGCAGATGCCTTCAGGCACATATATCAGCAGTCCGTCCTCTGCCAGCATAGTGTTGAGAGAAGTGACGGAATCCGAGTCCGCAAGGGTGTTGTAGTACCGCGCCACGATGTCCGGACGATTGCAAAAGGAGTCCACAACGACACCCTCCGGCAGTACCTTCTTCGGGAGAGCCTTTGCGAAGAGTGTGTCATTGACCACGAAATAAAGCTGGGTAGAGAGGTTCGGGACGTCACATCTGAACGCCTTGTACGGATCTACAGGAATCTCGAGACGGTTAAGATTCAGCCCGAGGTCAGGAGCCATCAGTTCCCGGATGTCGGTATATCTGTACTCCTCGTCCTTCCTGCCGGGCAGACCGCTGTTGCGGAACGCCTCGTAAGCCTCTTCGCGCACGGCGTTCATGGGACTGCAGCTGTGCGACATTATCGTCTCACGGCACTGTCCGTAAAGCTCTATATACTGTGTTGCACTATTTTCCATCGGCTTCCTGCTTTATCCAGTCAAAACCACGCTGCTGTATCTCGTGCGCCAGTTCAGGGCCTGCGGTCTTGACTATCCTGCCGTTGTACAGTACATGCACGAACTGCGGGCGTATCATCTCAAGGAGACGGTCGTAATGTGTGATGACTATCGTCGAGGTCTTTTCCGTACTGAGCTTGTTGACGCCCTCGGCAACGATGCGCATGGCATCGACATCAAGGCCGGAGTCTGTCTCGTCGAGTATGGAGAGTGTCGGTTCGAGCATAGCCATCTGGAATATCTCGTTGCGCTTCTTCTCTCCTCCAGAGAATCCCTCATTCACAGAGCGGTGTGCGAGCTTGTTGTCAAGTTCCACAACCTTACGCTTCTCACGCATGAGCTTCATGAAATCCGAGGCATTCATCGGTTCCAGACCTTGGTATTTGCGCTTCTCGTTGATGGCAGCGCGCATGAAATTGGTCATGGAGACTCCCGGTATCTCCACCGGATACTGGAAAGAGAGGAACAGACCTTCATGGGCACGGTTCTCAGGTTTCATCTCCAGCAGGTTCTTGCCGTTGTACCATGCCTCGCCTTCCGTGACCTCATATACAGGATTTCCCACAAGGACGGCAGAGAGAGTTGACTTTCCCGAGCCGTTAGGCCCCATTATAGCATGTACCTCGCCGTCGTTGACAGTGAGATTGATGCCCTTGAGTATTTCCTTGTCGCCTATTCTGGCGTGCAGATTCTTTATCTCTAACATACTGTTCTACTTGTTTTATGTTGCAAAATTAATAATATTTTTTCAATTACAAACCTTTTTGCTGCTGTTTTTTGACGCTACCCACACTACAGGCGGCATAAGGTGCACGTAAGGCAGCCACCATGCACGGGAAGCAATGCGGGCAACCTGCACGCACACTTCCGTACACGACAAATTGATATATCTCTATAAAAACCGTTAAAAATGCACTTCAGCTTACAGAATGTAGCCTTGTTATGTATTTTTTTATTCATTTTGTTGTATATTTCAAACTTTCTTTGTAAATTTGCAACCGCAAACCGAAATGGTTTTCTTTTGTAAAAGAACAATTAAGGTAAAAAGGATAAACAATCATTTAAATAACAAAGCAAAGATTATGAACGCAGCACAAGTTGTCGAAACTCTCAAGCAGAGATTTCCAAACGAGCCGGAGTACATCCAGGCCGTAAGTCAGGTACTTCCTACCATCGAGGAAGAGTACAACAAGCATCCGGAGTTCGAGGCGGCAAACCTCATCGAACGTCTCTGCATACCAGACCGTATCATACAGTTCCGCGTATCATGGGTTGACGACAAGGGCAAGGTTCAGACAAATATGGGCTACCGTGTGCAGCACAACAACGTCATCGGCCCTTACAAAGGCGGTCTCCGCTTCCACTCATCCGTGAACCTCGGCATCCTCAAGTTCCTTGCTTTCGAGCAGACATTCAAGAACTCCCTGACTACACTCCCTATGGGCGGTGCAAAGGGCGGTTCAGACTTCTCTCCACGCGGCAAGTCAAGCAACGAGGTGATGCGTTTCTGCCAGGCTTTCATGACAGAGCTTTACCGTCACGTCGGTGCTGACGAGGATGTTCCTGCAGGCGACATCGGTGTAGGCGGCCGTGAGGTAGGCTACATGTTCGGCATGTACAAGAAACTCACACACCAGTTCACAGGCATGCTCACAGGCAAGGGACGCGAGTTCGGCGGCTCCCTGATCCGTCCGGAGGCAACAGGCTACGGCAACGTATACTTCCTCTGCGAGATGCTCAAGACAAGAGGCATCGACATCAAGGGCAAGAAGGTCATCATCTCCGGCGCAGGAAATGTGGCACAGTACACAGCGGAGAAGGTGCTCCAGCTCGGCGGCATCCCTATGACAATGTCTGACTCCGACGGCTATATCTACGACCCGGACGGCATCACACGCGAGAAGCTTGACTTCATCATGGACCTCAAGAACGTGCAGCGCGGACGTATCAAGGAGTATGCAGACGAGTATCCTACAGCGAAATACGTGGCAGGCAAGAAGCCTTGGTTTGAGACAGGATGCGAGATAGCGCTTCCTTCCGCTACACAGAACGAGATAAACGAGGAGGCTGCAAAGGCTCTCGTGGCAAACGGCGTGATAGCTGTCTCCGAGGGTGCCAACATGCCTTGTACTCCAGAGGCCATCAAGGTGTTCCAGGACGCGAAGCTCCTCTACGCTCCAGGCAAGGCTGCCAATGCCGGCGGTGTATCGGTTTCCGGTCTCGAGATGTCTCAGAACTCCGAGCGTCTCTCATGGTCTGCCGAGGAAGTTGACAACAAGCTCCACTGGATCATGGAGAACATCCACGAAAACTGCGTGAAGTACGGCACTGAGGGCGACGGATACATCAACTATGTCAAGGGCGCCAATGTCGCAGGATTCATGAAGGTTGCAAAAGCCATGATGGCTCAGGGCATCGTATAAAGCCAAAGATAATATCCATTATACATGACTACGGTTCGTCTGCTAATAAGGCAGACGGACCGTAGTTCGTTTTTTGTACACTGCATTTGCTTTTACGCATGACATATAAACATGTATTCATGACAATATAAAAGCAATTTCGCCCTTATACCATGAATATTTTTTTACGACATCATAAAAAAACAAAAGAAAAAACATTATCATTACAAAAAAATATATAACTTTGCATATCAGTAATTACATTCCAAATTTAAATATGCTGGCTAATATGCGAAACACAATCTCCCTTCTGTTCCTTTTATTGCTATTGACGACAAGCGGCAAGGCACAAACCATAAAATTAAACAATGCCATATCTGCTAACTGGAGCAACAACGGCAGCACCCTGATTTACAAATACAACCCTTCCATAGGTATCGAATATTTAGAATGCCGACACTTCATGCTTTCTTCCAATATAGGCATAAGCTATAAAGCACAGGAATACCCGATATATGATGGAAGCTCATTAGAGGCCAATATACGATATATAGAACTGAATACCACTGCCAGATTCAAGTTCGACATAAAGGATATGTCTTTCTACATAGGAGCAGGTCCCACTATCGAATGGAAAAAGAAGTCTGAGTTCAAAATGCACGAGCCTATAAATGGAGATATTTACAGCCGTGGGGAATTCAGGGCAAAGAACAATGTCGTGAATATAATGACGGAAATCGGTGCATACAAAGACTTCAACAGATACAGGATTGAACTTTCCGCATCGTACAAGAACAATATCACAAATATCATACCCGAAAGCAGGAAAGGGTTTATCGGACATTCGTTATTACTCAATATATCTTTAGGTTACATACTTTAGAAACATTTTCCCAGCCACTACGGCTGGAGTAATTGCAATATGCTCTTTCTACATGTAAGGCGACATTGCATATAATATATCAGGACAGAATCTTTTTGACAATCATACACGAAAAAAAATGGACAGGAATATAGAGTAGCCATCACTATTTCCTGTCCATTTTTCTATTTTCATGGTTGAGAAATCCAAAACAGTCCCTGCGATTCCAGAAGCGTGAAAACATCTTTTTTGAAAACATAAACTTTTTTCAACGCCCTACATTTGCATATATCAATATTTTTACTGACCTTTGCAGAAAATCTACGACTATGCTTTTCTTCAGATCCACGACAAGAATATCAGACTCCACACTTCTCAACGGATTCACCGACTGCCACTGCCATCTGCTCCCGGGCGTAGATGACGGGGTGAAGAAGATGGAAGACACGCTACGGCTCCTTGACATGATGCACCGTCAGGGAGTAAGAGAGGTATGGCTCACGCCACATATCATGGAGGAGATGCCCAATACTCCCGAGGACTTGCGGAAGCGTTTCGAGAGCCTCCCTTACGATGGACCGCTGACACTCCGCCTCGCGGCGGAGCACATGATAGACAGCGAGTTCTGTCTCGAGCGTGCTTCCCTGCTGCAACTGCCCGGCAACCGACTGCTGGTGGAGACAAGCTACTTCACTCCGCCAATGAATCTCAAAGGGAAACTGCACGATATACAGGCGGCGGGACTGTATCCTGTCCTCGCCCACCCCTGCCGTTACCAGTACATGGACTATGAAGACTACGAGGAGCTGCACAGTCTCGGCATACGCTTCCAGCTCAATGTCCCTGCCCTCACCGGTCTTTACGGTCCGGCAGCGGAGAAAAACGCACAATGGCTTCTTGACCGCGGATACTACAGTCTCACGGGAACCGACACGCACAGCATCACGCATTTCCGCCATTTCCTTGACAGCCGCATCTCGCGCAAATGGCTGAAGAAGCTCCGCCTGCTTATCGAGGAAGAGCTGACGACATAACAATGGACCATACATTTGTGTCGGTCTGATGACCGATTCAGAGCCAAACACAGCAGTCCCGGCACGCAAGACTTCATTGACCGCCGATGGTCAGGAATTGCGTGCCGGGACTGCTGTGTCCTGTCATGTATCACTCTTCCCTGAAAGTCCTGTGCAGTTGAAGCAGAGCCGGGAAGAAGAGCAGCAGGGAGAGCAGGGCTGCCATGCCGAGACGGAGAGGGGAATCGCCGAAGAACTCGATGATTTCCATGTCGTACGACTGCGGATAGAACATCTGAAGGGCGAAGGCTATGCTGTTGTTCACCCAGTGGACGATGATTCCCGGCACGATGCTTCCCGAACGGTGGCACAGCCAGCCCATCAGGAGGCCCACGATAAAGGCGTGGGGCATCTGCGCCGGGTTGCCGTGGACGGCGGCGAAAAGGAATGCCGTGAACACCACACCGCTCCATGACGGCAGGTTGTGGGAGCGGAAAAACATTACGGCACGCCGCTGTATTGCTCCGCGAAAGACCACCTCCTCGCCTATCGGGGCAAGGATGCCTATCGCTATATAGCCCCAGCCGCTGCTCATGATGGACTTGAAGGCATCGGCGGCGAGGTCTACGCGCCATGCCTCGGGTATCATGTCCTCAAGACACTGGAGCGGGATGAGCATACCTGCGGCAAGCATCACACACCAGTAGCCCACGGTCCACGGCTTGCGGTGCAGGAAATCCTTGGAGAACGGACACCAGCGTGCGAGAGTGAAGAGGATTATCGCCAGGATATTGCTCACTGTCCCGGCAACGGTCAGTTGGATGGCGGTGTCGTCTATGCAGCACATCGCCGCTGCGCCTACGGCAAACTGTATGAAGACGTAGGCAAGGATATATATCAGTATATGTTTCATGGCTTAAGTTTTTTTTTGCGGTTAGGATGTTTTTTAGGGGTATAGTTATCGGAGATTGGGAGCTTAACTGTAGGGACTTGAGCGTGGTGCGTCCGCAGGCGGCGTGAAACGCCGATGATGTGCAGGTTTGCCACATACTGTCCGGATATAGTCTGCGTTTCACGCAGTTTTAGGACGCACCACGGTACGTCCCTACACTTGTAGTGAGATTATCTGCCGGCCATGTATTTTTTTATTGTGTGTTATGACCGAGATAGATACTATAGTGGCTACTTCTCCTCTCCTCCCATCAGTGCATGGGCGTCTCCTTCCCTGCCGGTCCTTATCAGTTCGCGGATGAGGGAAGAGGAGACAGGACGGCCCTCAAACAGCCCGCTTGCCTCGGGACGCGGCCCCTCCACGACCTCTATGCCGAGCTCCCGTCCGTATCTTACGTATGTCTCGAAGGTCTCGGATGGGTCACGGCGGCCGAAGCGATTGTCGTAGCCTATCATGAGGAGGCGCACACCGAGCTCGTCGCGGAGCACATGCTCCATGAATTCGCGTGCCGGACGGCGCATCATCTCCTCGTCGAAGGGATATGCCACGACCTTGTCGACACCCGTGGCACGGAGGCGTTCCAGCTTCTCTTCGCAGGAGATGAGCAGCGGAGGGACGCTGCCAGGGCATACGACTTCCATCGGATGGTTGCTGAAGGTGATGACAAGCGAGCGCAGCCCTCTGCTCTCGGCGAGTGTCTTCAGGCGTGAGATGACATGACGGTGGCCGCGGTGCACGCCGTCAAAGAATCCTATTGTCGCTGCGTATGGCATTTTCTTTGCGGTTTTACGGTGATACGGTTGTGGGGTTATACGGTTTATATGGTTATGCGGTCGCTTCGCTTTTAGGTTTTACGGTTTTGGGTTATAGATTGTAGGTGTTTTTATTCTGTGAGAGTATTGCCAACAGTGTAGGGACGTACCATGGTGCGTCCGTAAGCGGCGTGAAACGCCGATGGATACTGCGGTTGCATCGTTTCTTTAAGTATCATATGCTGCCGAACTGGCAAACTATCACCAAACAACCAAAACACTAAACGACTAAAACACCAATCGGCGTTTCACGCCGTCTAAGGACGCACCACGGTACGTCCCTACACTTGTGGTGAGATGCTACGTACGGTTTTACGGTTGTTTACGGTTTATGCGGTTTTACGGTTATTGGATTCAGCTCCTGTGAGAATATTGCCAACAGTGTAGGGACGTACCGTGGTGCGTCCTTAGACGGCGTGAAACGCCGATGATACTGCGGCTGCATCGTTTCTTTGTAAGTCTCATATGCTGCCGAACTGGCAAACTATCACAAAACAACTAAAACACTAACGACTAAAACACCAATCGGCGTTTCACGCCGTCTGCGGACGCACCACGGTACGTCCCTACACTTGTGGTGAGATGCTACATGCAGTCAATACGGTTGGCGGTTTGTCTTTCGCTCTTGCACCGCTTGCGGTTATAGAGCCCATTAGAGTTACCCTGTAAAGGGTAACCTTTTACATGATGAAAGGTTACCTTTCACTATGCCAACCGTCACCCTTTACAGGGCGAAAGGTTACCTTTTGTCCAGCGGTATGCCTCGCCTGCCCAGAGTACCGGTGAGGTGAGGAGGATAATCCATATCCAGTCGGACACCGAGAGGGGGACGCAACGGAACATCGCACCGCCATACTGGACTATCATCCACTGGCCGGCGATAATCATCAGGAGCACGAGGCAGAAGCCTCTCGCTTTCACGAATCCGCTGAACGAACTGTGTCGGGAGCCTATGCTGCGGGCGTTGAAGAGGTTCCACCACTGCAACATCACGAAGACCGTGAAGAAGCGCGTCAGCTCATAAGGGTCCACTCCTGCGCCGTTGGTGTCCGCACTGCCGAGGTCTATGCCATACTCGCAATACACGAGATAGACGAACATCACGGCAAACATCAGGAGTCCCGTGACGGCTATGCCCCGGATTATCGGCTTGCTGAGTATGAAGTCCGTCTGCCTGCGCGGCTTCTCTGCCATCACCTCGCGTGACGGAGGGATGGACGATATGGCAAGGGCGGCGAAGGTGTCCATGATGATGTTCACCCACAGTATCTGCGTCACCGTCAGAGGCATCTCCGTGCCTATCAGCGAACCGCCGATGACGAGCAGGAGGGCCGTGACATTGACCACAAGCTGGAAGTACAGGAACCGCTGTATGTTACGATACAGCGAACGTCCCCACATCACGGCGTTGACGATGCTGCCGAAGGAGTCGTCTATAAGTGTCATGTCGGAGGCCTCCTTGGCGACATTCGTGCCGGAACCGAGCGACAGTCCCACATGGGCATGGTTGAGGGCTGGAGCGTCATTTGTGCCGTCGCCCGTCACGGCGACCACCTGTCCCTGGTCCTGGAGCAGCTGCACGAGGCGCTGCTTGTCCTGTGGACGGGCGCGGGACATCACACAGAGGCTCTTCGCCACTGCCGCCGCCTCGCTGTCGGGAAGGGCGGCGAACTCCGAGCCGCTGATGCTCAGGCGTGCTGAGGCGGTCTCCGCACCTGCGGAAGCATCACTGCCGGTCGTGTCTGAATCGCCGAGGATGCCTATCTGGCGCGCTATCTCGCGCGCCGTGGCATCGACATCGCCTGTGACAATCTTCACCTCTATGCCTGCCTCATGACACTGGCGGACAGCCTCGGGGACATCCGCGCGGATGGGGTCTGAGATGCCGAAGACAGCCTGCAGCCTGCCGTCAAGGGCGAGGGCGAGGGTGCGCATGGCCTTCCGCTGGTATCCAAGGAGGGTCTTGCGTATCTCCGCAAGCGCCTCGGAGGAGATATCGCACTGTGCAAGGACTATCTCCGGGGCTCCTTTCACATAGGTATGCAGCGTGCCGTCTGCCCCGCGGACAGCGGTAGACATCTGTTTCGTCTCGGTAGAGAACGGCTTCTGCTCCACTATCTCCATGCTCTGGCGCAGGGCAAGATAGTCTACGCCATGGTCTCTGAGCCACAGGAGCAGGGCGGCCTCGGTAGGATTGCCTATGCCTTTCGCACCGTCGAGATGGGCGGTGCTGTTGACGGCTATGCCGTTGTATATTTCCTGAAGCATGCTGTCGCCGACACTTCCGTCGCCGGTCGTGGGGACGGAGCACTCCTGCACCGTCATGCGGTTCTCTGTCAGCGTACCTGTCTTGTCGGTGCAGATGACGGTGACCGCGCCCATTGTCTCGCAGGCATGGAGCTTGCGCACAAGGTTGTTGCTTTTGAGCATACGGCGCATATTGAGCGCGAGGGACAGCGTGACGGCCATGGGAAGGCCTTCGGGCACGGCCATGACGATGAGCGTGACGGCCATCATGAAGTATCTGAACACCACACGCAGCATGGCGACATAGTTTGCGCCCTCGCTGCCGAAGCTGTCCCAGAGGGGATTGACGAGGATGTCATGGCCGAGGAAAAGGACGGCGGAGAGGATGGAGAGGGTGAGTCCGAACTTGCTTATGAGCTTGCCGAGACGGTCGAGCTGGAGACTCAACGGGGTCTTCACCCCGGAAGCCTCGCCGGAGGAGCGTGCCACCTTGCCTATCTCCGTGGCATCGCCCACGGCGGTGACGACAAAGCGGCCTCTGCCGTTCATGACCATAGTGGAGCGCATGACGTAATCGGAGGCATAGGCCGTCTCGCCATGGCTGTCGCCTCCATGGAGTGTCGCGCTCTTTGTCGTGATGGGCTCGCCGGTTAGCATCGACTCGTCTACCTGCAGGGAGTTGCTGTCGTCGAGCACCCCGTCGGCAGGTATCTCGTCGCCTGTCTCTATGAGGACAGTGTCGCCGACGACTATCTCCTTGCGTGCCACGAGGCATACCTGGCCGTTGCGGACGACCTTGACCTGCTGCTCCTCGTTGAGCTGGGTGAGGACATCAAACTTGCGTGCGGCGTCCATCTCGAAAAGGAAGCCCACGGTCGTGGAGAGCAGGATGGCGATGAAGATGCCTACCGTCTCTATATATTCATGCTCTATCACCGCCAGCACTAACGACACGAGGGCGGCGACAAGGAGTATCTGTATTATCGGGTCTTTGTATTTCTCCAGATAGAGAGTCCAGAGGGACTGCTTCCGGGGAGGCGTGAGGAGGTTCCATCCATGCTCGCGGCGCGAGTCGGCAACCTCTTGGTCGTTAAGTCCTGAAATCATGTTGTCGGTTGTCTTGATGATACCGGCGGCATTGCCGGCGGTTATCGCTTTTGCAGTAAAGATTACTTAAGGGAGCAAGCAAAGCCGATGCATGACATGAAGCAAAGCCGTCTGCTTCATCGCGTGTCATGTCGTTTTATCCTGTTTACTTGCTTTATATCGTGCCGTTGCTGTATCACACAGCGCAGCGAGTGTACACGTCCGGGAAATAAAGCCGGGATACGGACCGGGCGGAAACAATAATTCCCGTCACTCCGCCTTACATGGTGGAGTGACGGGAATTGTAGTTTATGCATTATCGTTCATCAGAAGTCAAACTTGTCAAGCGCGTCAGTGAAATCCTTCGGGGTATCCACCGCCGGCTGTGCAGGAGCTTCTGCGGCAGCGTTGTCGTTATTGTATGAAGGACGCGGACGGCGCTCTCCACGCTGTGGACGCTCTCCGCGCTGTGGACGCTCGCGACGCTCAGGACGCGGACGGCGCTCACGCTCTACATATCCTTCCGGCTTCTCGACGAGGACACGGTGAGAGAGCTTGTACTTGCCAGTCTTCTGGTCTATGTCGATGAGCTTCACCTGGATATGGTCGCCCTCCTTGATGCCTGCCTCCTCTACTGTCTCGAGACGCTTCCAGTCTATCTCCGAGATATGGAGAAGACCGTCCTTGCCCGGCAGTATCTCCACGAAGCAGCCGTAAGGCATGATGGAACGTACTGTGCCGTCATACACCTCGCCTATCTCAGGAACGGCAACGATGGCCTTGATCTTGCTGAGGGCAGCATCGATGGACGCCTTGTTAGGGGCGCTTACCTGTACATGGCCTACGCCGTCGATTTCATCAATGGTGATAGTCGTGTTGGTATCTTCCTGCATCTGCTGGATAATCTTGCCGCCAGGGCCTATCACAGCGCCGATGAACTCCTTAGGGATTGTTATGGCAACGATACGTGGAACCTGTGGCTTCATCTCCTCACGTGGCTCAGAGATTGTGTCAGTGATGCAGTTGAGGATATGCTCACGACCGGCCTTCGCCTGTGCGAGTGCCTTCTCGAGTATCTCGTAAGAGAGTCCGTCACACTTGATATCCATCTGTGTGGCTGTCAGACCGTCCTTCGTTCCTGTGGTCTTGAAGTCCATGTCGCCGAGGTGATCCTCATCGCCGAGGATGTCTGAGAGTACAGCATACTTCTCCTCGCCAGGGTTCTTGATAAGTCCCATGGCAATGCCCGATACAGGCTTCTTCATAGGAACGCCGGCATCCATGAGGGCAAGGGTGCCCGCGCAGACTGTCGCCATTGATGAAGAACCGTTTGACTCGAGTATCTGTGACACGACACGCACGGTGTAAGGGAAATCGGAAGGTATCTGGCCCTTCAGTCCGCGCCATGCAAGATGGCCGTGACCTATCTCGCGGCGGCCTACGCCACGCTGCGGCCTTGCCTCTCCTGTACAGAAAGGAGGGAAGTTGTAATGGAGGAGGAAACGCATGTAGCTCTTGTCGAGGACATTGTCCACAAGCTTCTCGTCCATCTTGTTGCCGAGGGTAACAGTCGTGAGTGACTGTGTCTCGCCACGTGTGAAGATAGAGGAGCCGTGAGGCATAGGGAGAGGAGATACCTCACACCATATAGGACGGATGTCTGTAGTCTTGCGGCCGTCGAGACGCACACCCTCGTCAAGGATGCAGCGGCGCATGGCGTCCTTCTCCACATCGTGGTAGTATTTGTCCACGAGAGCGAACTTCTCTTCCATCTCGTCCTCTGTAAGGTCGGCATGTGCAGCAGCATACGCCTCCTTGAAGTCTGCCTTTATCTGCTCGAAAGCCTCAGCACGCGCATGCTTCTCGAGAGCCTGCTTCACGACATCGTAAGCCTTCTGGTAGCAGTCTGTCTTCACCTGCTCCTTCAGCTCGTCGTCGTTCACCTCGTGGCAGTACTCGCGCTTGGTGTCCGTGCCAAGCTCCTTCATCAGTTCATACTGCATCTCGCACATAGGCTTGATGGCGGCATGTGCAGCCTTGAGGGCATCGAGGAGGTCAGCCTCCTGCACTTCCTTCATCTCGCCCTCCACCATCATGATGTTGTCTGCTGTAGCACCGACCATGAGATCCATGTCGGCCTCCGCCATCTGGGCGAATGTCGGGTTGATGACATACTCACCGTTGACGCGCGCCACACGCACCTCTGAAATAGGGAACTCGAACGGGATATCCGAGCATGCAAGCGCACACGATGCAGCAAAGCCGGCAAGCGCGTCAGGCTGGTCTACACCGTCGGCAGAGAAGAGGATGACGTTGACAAACACCTCTGCATGATAATCGCTCGGGAAAAGCGGACGAAGGGCACGGTCTACAAGACGGCAGACGAGAATCTCGTCGTCACTTGCCTTGCCTTCGCGCTTCGTGAAGCCTCCCGGGAAACGGCCTGCGGCAGCGTACTGCTCACGGTATTCCACCTGAAGAGGCATGAAATCTGTTCCAGGCACTGCATCCTTCGCAGCGCATACTGTGGCCAGGAGGACAGTGTTGCCCATGCGGAGCGTGCAGCTGCCGTCCGCCTGCTTGGCCAGCTTTCCTGTCTCAATCGTTATCTGACGTCCGTCAGGCAATGAGACTGTCTTTGTAATTACGTTCATTTCTTTTTGTAAAAAACATCTAACGGGCAATATGCCCAAATAAAACATCTCAGGAAGACCATAGGAAACGATGACATCATAATCCGCCCTCGGCGGCACGAAATCGCTTCCCTAAAGCCTGTCCTTTATAAAAAAATCCTTGCAAATTTACCCAATTTAAACCAAATAAACGAACCATAATGATGTTTTTCACCCATTATTATATTTTTTTAAGGAAACATTTCTTGTGTTTTCCAATTATTCTTACTACCTTTGCAACCGCAATTCGACAGGCATGGTTGCTTTCCCGTCTCAATCACGGCATCGCCTCCATCAGTTTCCCGTCAGTTGCGGTTGCACAATTGCAATCCTCGGACTTGTAGCTCAGTTGGTTAGAGCAACAGACTCATAATCTGGAGGTCCCAGGTTCAAGCCCTGGCTGGTCCACAAAAAGAAATCAAGCAGTTACGGATTCCGTGACTGCTTTTTTCGTATAGGTGTATAAAATATGTCAGAAGTAACCTGGCTCACCCGACAAATATGGGGGGGTAAGCATACAGCTTTGCAAGTCTGAAAAGGAAGAATCTGATATCCGCCACCCCTCTGAGAGAGACCCTGAATGCCTTAATCTTCGCGTTGAACGATTCAGCGAATGTGTTTGTCGCCCTGTTGACGAAGAAGTTCAATACCTCGTAATAATGGCTGTACAGGGTTGATGCAATGACGCTGAAGCTATTGAATCCAGATTTTTCCACCTTGTCATACAAGCATGCGAGCGACAGTCTTGTGGCGGCTTTGACGGTGTTCCCGGAGAATATCATCCTGAGTGAATAGGCCTCCTTCAAGTCCGGGTATGCCTCAAAGAGCACCTCTGCCCTTTGCCTATAGCTTTCCGTCCATCTGTCGGCGGACTTGAAAAGCAGATACCTGCCGCGTGACAGCAGCTGTCTGCGAGTATCCCCGTTTGCAAGCATGACGGGAGTGTATGGCTTCCCAAGGCGTCTTGCCTCCTCCCTGGCGTCATTGTCTGCCCGAATGGCATCCCATCTGTGGGCGACGCGCATCTTCTGCAGGGCATCGCAAGCAAGCTTCTGTACATGGAAGCGGTCGATGGTGCGTATGGCTTCCTCATCCGAGCAGTCCATTATTGGCTTGCGGCCACGTCCCGGTCGAGTCTCCAGGCTTTTGATTCCTTCGACCTCGAGACGCTTCACCCATGAATTCACGAATATATGTATCATCTCGGTTTGTATCCCGACTTCTTTGGAGCTCAGTCCTTGACCCTTCAATAAGATAGCGTGACAGCGCATACGGAATGAGTGGCTCTTGCCTTGGCGAAAACCTTTTGTGAATTGCAGACGTTGCTGGTCTGCCAGTTGTATAACTTTGCTCTTTGCGATAGTCGTAAGTGTTATGGTTCATACATATAACGGACAAACCTACACAAATATTTTGATATAAACCAATTTTCAACATCTACTTATCATCTATGCCTTTGACACGTGACTTTATCCTTCTATCTCTTTATTCTCAATCATTTTTTTTACACATTGGAAAGAAATACTTGCTGCCAAAATAACATCTTCCAAGTTGATAGGTTCTACTTTGTAATTTACTTTTGAATTGGGGTGTGTAAGAGCATTCCTCTTTTCTATCATGTTGAAAGTCGTAGAACTATATACACCCAACCTCTTAAAAAGATTATAGAATTTTTGTTTGAAATTCAAACGTTTGCTTGTTATAGAAAGTTTTTTGGACGTTTCAGAGAACTCATCTTCATTATAATCCTTCAAGTATTCATCAGTTCCCCTGAATTTGAAAGAGTATCTCTTCGTACCATTCTTTTCTTTTGCTTCAGGTTCATCATCAATAATCTCGTTTGCTGTTGCTTCTATGATTCTGAAGTAATTCATAAATGAATGGTCAAAACATGGATCATCTATAGATTGGGGAAGTGAGGAATATGCCATTCTATAGAATAGCTTTATAGATTTTTGAAAATCTTTATCTATTTTGTGTGATTTTACTCCTTTCTCTAAATTGTAATTAAGCACAGAAGCTATTTGGTACAGACTTTTCTTGTATCTGTTGGAGATACAGATAGACATGGCGTTTATGAAATTGTCAATTGTCTGAATGGTAAAAGATGGGTCTTTACTATTTTCAGGACCTTCTTTAATGATGAAACCATCAGCTCCATATTTCTGCAAAGCCAATAGATTCCAAACTTTATTGGTCGCAGAAAATATAATTACCTGTATGCCAGGATTAAACTCCTTGATTTTTTTTAGTATTTGAACACTAGTTATGCCTTCAATATCCTGAGTATCATGGTCTTTTTTATGAAGTCGGAAGTCTAGTAATACAATATTTACGGAATCTTCTTTTACACGTTCAACAATTTGTTCGATGATTTCTTTCTGACTTAGCGCTTTTAAGTCTTCTCCCAAATAATCAAAACCACTAATGTCGTTTACATCATGGATAATATTGGCCATAATCTCATACCATCCCTTATCTGCTTCATCGTCAACATACAAAATTTTTATGCCCTTTTGCCCAGTTAGAGTTGGACTAATTCCTGAGAGTTGATCCTTTAATATCAGCCTGTCTTCTTTTATGCTTTTTATCTCACTCGGTGGGTATATTGTTGTTAGATGCTTGAAGTATAAATTGGACTTGATGGTATTGGCTGTTTTATCGATAGCAGAATCTTCCGAGTTCGTTGCAACTGCCCATCTATATATAGCCCATTCGTTTGCAACGCTATGGCTGTCTTCATAGTTTTGTGGTACAGGCAGATGGATTTGCTCCATCTCAAACTTGATTTCATTTTCAGTAAGAGACTGTATGCTACCTAGTGAATCTATTATTTTCTGGGGGCGCATGTGAATCAGCTTGACACCTTTTGTCTTTAGAATGTCAAAATACTTAGACCTAACCAAAAAAGATGTCGGAACAGGACTATATATATATATAGGCTTATTTTGGTTTACGGATTTTGTACATCTTATGTGTATTGCTAATCGTAAACCGTTGTAATCTGACAACACTTTGCCAAAACAAAGAGGGATATACAAAGCTTCGTATTCAGATTCACAAAACCATTCTCTTATGTAATTGTCGAGGTCTGAATCTGAAACTTTGCTAAGCCATAGCTTCTCTTGAACACAGTTGCCCGAAGGAGCTTCAATACCATATTTCTGGGCTGAAGCAAAAAAGACATTACTCCAATCTGACTGTATTTCACCTTCATAGATTTCATTAGAGATGTTCTCGATTGAATCCAATAATGTTTGCTCTATCTTGTATTCCTTACCCCATAACAGATACTTAAAATCAATTTCCTTTTCTCGATAATGTTCAAGGAAGCATTCCAAGTTGGCATACATATCCGTCACAGGAACATGCGCGACATTATTGTTTATTGCTCGACTTGCTATACTGCCACTAAATATGGCAATATTGATACCTGGTAATTCCGAACCATCGATTAGGGCATTATGAAAAGGTTGATAGTTTCCTCTCTCTTCATAGGGGATGCAGGTAGAGAATGATTCGTGATATATTATTATGTTTTTTTCACCAAAAATATCTTTTTCTTCCAATGAAAGATAATCGGAGTAATCTTTTATTCGAACTATGACATCAGACCATAGCTCAAACTTGTTATTTGTCCATCCATACGATTGCTGTCTGGACTCTTTATCATCGAATAGGTATATCATGCAATTAATATTTCATTATATATTTGACACCTTCAATTCTGTCTATACTTGTTGCTGTTCTTGGCTTGCCATCCCAAAGGTTTATCTCTGCACATTGATTGTTTCCAAAATCAGCCTGAATATAAAGATCGCAAATGCCATTGATCTGATTTTTTATAAGCAATGTTTGTTTTTCTCCAATTTTTTTTATGGAATCTTCAATGCCTTTACGATATTGAGAGTTTTTGTGATGGACATAAAAGCATACTCTCTTGCTCTCGAATTCTCGGTAAAATCCGACTTCTACATGTGGAATACCTTCTGCTTGGTTTTCAATACATATCGAAAGAATTGCTCCAAATGCCTGCAATAGCTTATCTACACTAGTAAACAACTCTATATTATTGTCAAATTCGCCTATGGTTAAATTTACTCGGTCAAGCCAAGGATGAGAATTTTGATCTCCTGTTTGATACCCCTTTTTATATACATACAATAT
>JAIDEM010000046.1 GCA_029054825.1 Prevotella sp.
GCCGCGGCACGGCAGCATGCAGAGCGGTATTAGACGGACAGGCAACCGGATGCTGGTTGCCGATTGCTTAGCCACTGGATGGCCAGGATATCATGATGGATGTCAGCAGCAGTGGCGGTGGACATGCCCGGCGGCATGCATAGCGGCTTTCCACGCTGTTGCGGGATATGTCCAGGTTGTGTCCAGCTTGCTGGAACGCCGTGTACATGCGTATGCCGGCCGCCTCCGGCAACGGTGCGGCACACCTCCCTGCATGCCTTTGGCGTCGCACGTGGGCACATCCCTGGGGCTCACGCAATATACAGACGGAGAGTGCCGTTGTATGGATAATACCGTCATGGGCCAGGGACAGAATGCAGGACGATATGCCGGACATGCCTTGACAACCAAATATCCAAATGGAAAGTGCTGTTGTATACTTGCAGGGAGGCGAGGAACGGATGAACAGCCAAAGACACTAAATAGCTAAGCGGCAAACCGCTATATCACTGATGGTTCTGTACCACAGGAAAAGGGATGGAATCGCGAGACAGAATAAACCAATCACCAACATACCTTAACAACCAAACCACTAATATGGGCAATGATGATGTAGTAGAGATATTGGAGAAGGCTGGTGTAAAGCCAACCTCCAACAGAATCTTAGTGTTGCGGGCAATAATGAGGAATTCGAGACCTCAGAGCCTTGCCGAGCTGGAACTGAAACTGTTGTCTTTGGATAAGTCCAGCGTCTTCCGTGTGCTTACGCTTCTTCTGAAGCATGGTGTCGTGCATACTGTCGAGGATGGCCGTGGCATTGTCAAGTATGAACTGTGTGCAGGTCATGGCCACTGTACAGGCGATGATCTTCATGTCCATTTTTATTGTGAGGTCTGTGAGCAGGTGTCCTGCTTTGAGAATATACAGGTTCCTATGGTAGAACTGCCGGAAGGCTTCTCGGTACATTCCATCAATTATATGCTGAAAGGTATATGCCCGAAATGTAGCGGAAAGCAAGGATAAGGGGTAACAGATTTAATGTGTGCGTAACATAAGCATTGTTTGATAAGTTGCTTTTCTGTCCTTTTGATGTTAATTATCTGTTTCTTTGATTACATATATTTCCTATTTAGGAGTAAATATTTTTAGGATTTATCGATAATGTGGAAAAAACATTAAATTTGCAGTTGTTTGTAGGACAAATTAAAATATGCCAAAGATAACACGTAAAATAGAATTGTTGCTTGACCGTACAGGATTGTCGAAAGAGGAAGTTGATGCACAGTGGTATACGCTAAATCAGATTAACGACAACTTATATCGTGTAGCCAATGACTTAATTAATAAGCAATATCTTAGAGACGAGATAGAGAATATATTGCTTCTGAGCGATAGAGAGTATATTGATTTGCAGAAACAACTAAAAAAGAAAGGACTGGGTGAGGAAATAAGAGCCGAGTTGGGGACGCAAATGCTGGAGGTCAAGAAGAGGATTGACGGATATCATAGAGAGGTTATTCAACGTCCGTTACAGTCTTTTGCTTATAGTGTTGTTACTGCTGGAGAAAATACAGCCGTCTTTGGTACAGGAATCCTTAATACGCTCAAACAAGACGTGTATGCCCGTTATAAAACAGATACCAAGGAAATACGAAGAGGTGAAAAGTCTATTAGTAATTATAAACAGGGAATGCCAATACCATTTCCTATAGATAATAAGAGCGTTAGACTGTATGAAAAAGACGGAACGTTTTATCTTGACTGGTATAGAGGTATTCGTTTCCTACTTAGGTTTGGGCGTGATGCCAGCAATAATCGTCTTATTGTCAAGCGTTGCTTGGGAATGTCTGAAGCCACAGTAAGATATAAAGTGTGCTCTTCTTCACTACAATTGAGAAACGGAAAGATTTTTCTATTGTTTGTTGTTGATGTACCAAAAGAACCTTTCAGGCAAGAGAAAGACATGGTGGTAGGTGTAGATTTGGGGCTGAATGTTCCAGTATCTGTAGCGACAAATAAAACCTCAGATCGTAGATATATTGGAAACAGAGAGTCATTCCTGCAGCAGCGCATGGTCTTTCAACGTCGCTTCAAAGCTCTGCAACGTTTACAGCTGACACGTGGTGGTAGGGGACGATATCATAAATTGGCACCGTTAGAGCGCTTGCGTGAATCAGAACGTAACTGGGTGAGAACCAAAAATCATCTGTTCAGCAAAGAAGTTATCACGTTTGCTAAGCAAGTTATGGCATCAACCATCAATATGGAGCGGTTGACAGGGTTCGGAAAGGCTAAAACAGGTGAAGTTAAAGAGGATAAGAAGTTCATGCTCCGTAATTGGTCATATTTTGAATTGCAGAACCAGATAGAATATAAAGCCAAAATGGCTAATATTAAGGTACAGTATGTAACCCCTGCCTTTACAAGTCAGATGTGCAGCGAGTGTGGCCAAATAGGAGAGCGTAACAGTACGCACTTTCAATGCAAGAATCCTGAGTGCAAAAACTTTGGAAAGGATATACATGCTGATTACAATGGTGCAAGGAATATTGCAAAAAGTAATGACATATTAAAGGAATAAGTTTATAGCTTATGGGGCTGTTGGAGGCCCTTAGCCTGAGGATTTCTATCACTCGGGAATTACCTTAGCTATTAAGGTATCAGTAGATTATGGGTTTGCTGATGTCTGTAACGGTAACAAATGAGGTAAATCCAACATAGTTACATAATACCCATGTATTATTCCGATGTCTGTAACGGTAACAAATGAGGTAAATCCAACGCTGTAATACAATCAAGTAGAGATGTGTTTGATGTCTGTAACGGTAACAAATGAGGTAAATCCAACTGATATGCCGGGCGTTGAGCCAACGGTTGCCGATGTCTGTAACGGTAACAAATGAGGTAAATCCAACATGATTAACGATAGCTGAGATAAATAGATACATGAGGCATCCATACCATACGTATATGTGAACTTGAAAATAAAGATATGCTGGTGTACCACCAAAAAGTGAAGCTTGAGACATTGAAAGTTGCATAGCGTAGAACTGTTATTTAGTAGAAGATTATTGACCAGCGGCTGGGGAATGTCATACGCATTGTGGAAGGAGGCGGCATCAATGTTATTCTGTCTATTGCACAAAATAATGTATTGCTTTCAGGTGTGGCATTCTTAGACAATTTCCGCATTATCAAGAGAAACTCCTCCATGTTTGTCCATTTGGAAACAGTAGATTACTGTTGAGTCAGCTAACCTCACGTATCCTTACTTCCTTATTGATAAGCAAACCTCGCTAAACACCTTGAGTGTCTGGCGAGGTTTGTTTTTTTTCACTTTATGGGCTGTATATCCATAAAGTCACGCCTTGATATCCATAAGCATATACTTCCAAGGCAACAGAATCGGACACTGATAGTTGAAGAATTATACACAAGAAGTCTGTCGCAATACTATAGTTAAGTAATGTCAGTACATTATACAATCACCATCTGCAATCCTGATTGATGTATATTTGACACAAAGTTGCATATCTTATTTGATAATTTTGCAGAGAAATCCAGAAACGGCTGGTATTACATGTGCAAAACAACACCAATACGATATGAAGAGACAGATATTTCTTATGGGCGCATTACTGTCGATACTGTTGACAGCATGCCACAGTGACGGATCCCACTCCCATGCCGAAGACCATGAAAATGGCAGGAAAGAGGAAGCTGCGGAGCATTCCGGCGAGATAATCCTTTCAGCGGAACAGGCTAAAGCCGCAGGGATAAAGACGGAGACCGTCAGGCCCGGCAATTTCCATGGCGTGGTGAAGACCAGCGGTAAGATACTCTCCGCTTCTGGCGACGAGACGACACTTGTGGCGACAGCCTCCGGTGTGGTATCCCTTTCACGCCCCGTGACAGAAGGCATGGCCATCGGTCAGGGAGCGGCGGTGTTCGCCATCTCATCCTCCGGCCTTCAGGACGGCGACATACCGCAACGTGCCGATATAGCATACCAGACGGCAAAGGCGGAATATCAAAGGGCGCAGAAACTTGTAAAGGACAGAATCATCTCCGAGAAAGACTTCCTTGCTGCGAAAGCCGCCTATGATAATGCGCACCTTGCCTATCAGTCTGTCGTGCAGCCGAGTAGTGCAAAAGGCGTGGCGGTGAGAGCCTCAAAGGGCGGATATGTCAAGGAATGCCTTGTCAAGGATGGCGACTATGTGTCTGTCGGACAGCCGCTGATGGTCGTCACTCAAAATAAAAGCCTCTATCTCAGGGCAGATGTGGCGGAGCGCGATTACAATATCCTGAGTCAAGTGACCTCCGCCAAGTTCCGTATGTCCTACAGTGACCGTGTCTATGACCTTCGCGAACTGAAAGGCCGCCTTGTCTCCTACGGCAAGACAGCAGGCGATGCTTCGTCCTTCATCCCCGTTACCTTCGAGTTTGCCAACCATAGCGGCATCATTCCTGGCGCATTTGCGGAGATATATCTCGTTACCGGTATCCGTCACAACGTCATTACAGTCCCTGTAACAGCCCTGACGGAAGAGCAAGGCGTATACTTTGTCTATATCATGGAGGCTGCCGAGGTGTACAGGAAACAGGAAGTGCGGCTCGGGATGTCTGACGGTATACGTACAGAAGTCCTTTCCGGGCTGAAGGGCGGTGAGCGTCTCGTCTCTGAAGGTGCCGTACATGTCAAGCTCGCGTCGGCAGGCAAGAGCATTCCTGGTCACACCCATAATCATTAATGCCATGAAATTCATGTGTTTGGCAATATGAAATCCAATCGTTTGCCAGACACTGTAATACACAAAACAACGACATAAACCATGTTGAACAAGATAATCCGTTTTTCCCTGCATAATCGTCTGCTCGTACTTGTCGGAGCGGTATTGCTGGTCATTGTGGGGCTTCACACAGCCGACAAGGCTGAGATAGACGTCTTTCCAGACCTCAACGCACCGACAGTCGTGGTCATGACCGAGGCCAACGGTATGGCCGCCGAAGAGGTGGAGCAGCTTGTGACATTCCCTATAGAGACATCTGTCAACGGAGCTACTGGAGTGCGCCGTGTGCGGTCGTCATCCACGACAGGATTCTCTGTCGTCTGGGTAGAATTTGACTGGGATACCGACATATACATTGCGCGTCAGACCGTCTCAGAGAAGCTGGCGACAGTCAGCGATGCCCTGCCCGAAAATGTCGGCACACCGACACTCGGTCCACAGTCGTCCATCCTCGGCGAACTGCTTATCGTCGGCCTTACCGCCGACAGCACGTCACTGCTTGACCTGCGCACGCTCGCCGACTGGACTATCCGTCCGCGTCTCCTCTCCACAGGAGGAGTGGCTCAGGTCTCGGTCATCGGCGGCGACCTGAAAGAATACCAGATACTCGTCAGTCCGGAGAAGATGAAACATTACGGTGTGAGCCTTGCCGATGTCATGGCTGCAACGCGAGGCATGAACCGCAATACCAATGGCGGTGTGATATACGAGTATGGCAATGAGTACATCGTGCGTGGAGTAGTCTCCTCCGATGCCCTCGGGCGCATCTCCAGTTCTGTTGTCAAGACAACTGGCGGAAGCCCTGTGACACTTGCCGATATTGCCGAGGTAAGAGTCGGCTCAGAGAGTCCTAAGCTCGGTGTGGCATCGGAGAAAGGGAAGCCTGCCGTGCTCCTTACCGTGACAAAACAGCCCAATACAGGCACGATAGAACTGACACAGAAGCTGGAAGAGGTGATTGCCGACATGCAGAATAATCTTCCTGCCGATGTCAAGGTCTCCACAGACATTTTCCGCCAGTCACGCTTCATAGAGAGCTCCATAGGCAATGTGAAGACATCGCTCTTTGAAGGAGCCCTGTTTGTCGTCATCATCCTCTTCCTTTTCCTCGCCAATGTCCGCACGACGGTCATCTCTCTCGTCACGATACCGTTGTCTCTGCTCGTCTCCCTGCTCGTCCTCCACTATCTCGGGCTGAGTCTCAATACCATGAGCCTTGGAGGCATGGCCATCGCCATCGGCTCGCTTGTCGATGATGCCATCGTCGATGTAGAGAATATATGGCGTAAGTTGCGCGAGAACAGACTGTTGTCCGAGGCTGAGCGCCGTCCTGTCCTGACCGTCGTCTATGAGGCTTCGAGGGAGGTACGCATGCCGATACTCAATTCCACGCTTATAATCATCGTCAGCTTCATGCCCCTGTTCTTCCTCAGCGGCATGGAGGGTAAGATGCTGATACCCCTCGGCATAGCCTTCATAGTGGCCCTCTTCGCCTCTACGGTCGTTGCCCTCACCCTGACGCCGGTGCTCTGCAGTTATCTGTTAGGAGGGAAGGCTGTCGACAGAGACCTTGCTAAAGAGTCGTCCGTCACCCTATGGCTGAAGCGCCGCTACCATGCGAGCCTGCTGTGGGTGCTGTCCCGCAGGCGTCCTGTCGTCCTTGCTACGGCGACATTGTTCATAACCTCTCTTGGCCTGTTCTTCACCCTCGGCCACAGTTTCCTGCCGCCCTTCAACGAAGGTTCGTTTACAATCAATGTCAGTTCCATGCCGGGCATCTCCCTTGAGGAGTCAGACAAGATAGGCCGTCAGGCGGAAAAGCTGCTGCTTTCCATACCCGAGATAAAGACCGTGGCACGCAAGACCGGCCGTGCCGAACTGGACGAGCACGCCTTGGGTGTAAATGTCTCGGAGATAGAGGCACCGTTTGAACTCGACGGCAGGTCGTCCCGTGAGGTGCTTGACGACGTAAGGCAGAAGATGTCGCTCCTCGTCGGCGCCAATGTCGAGATAGGTCAGCCTATCAGCCACCGCATAGATGCCATGCTGAGCGGTACGCAGGCGAATATAGCCATAAAGCTTTTCGGCGATGACCTTAACACCATGTTCACCCTTGGCAATAGAATCAAGGACGCGATACAGACGGTGGACGGCATTGCTGACCTCAATGTGGAGCAGCAGGTGGAGCGTCCGGAGCTCAAGATTGTGCCGAAGCCCGAGATGCTCTCCCGTTACGGCATCTCCGAGCCAGCTTTTTCCGAACTCGTATCTGTGATGATGGCAGGCGAGACGGTGTCGCAGGTCTACGAGGGAGGTCGCAAGTACAACCTTGTGGTCCGTGCCTCGGAGGAGGACAGGAAGACTGCCGATGACATCTGCCGTATGCTCATAGACACCCCGGAAGGGCAGAAGATACTGCTATCTGAGGTCGCCGATGTCGTCTCAGCTGTCGGTCCGAACACCATCAACCGCGAGAATGTCAAGCGCAAGATAGTCATCTCTGCCAATACCAGTGGCCGTGACCTGCGCAGTGTCGTCAACGACATACAGGAGAGGGTGGAGGAGAGCGTCGTTCTGCCCGAGGGATACCATATAGAGTACGGCGGACAGTTTGAGAGCGAGCGTGAGGCAAGCCGCATCCTGCTGCTGACATCGCTCGTCAGCATAGCGTTAATCTATCTGCTGCTGTATATGCAGTTCCGCAACGCCCTCACGAGCGGCATCATACTCCTCAATCTTCCGTTTGCCCTCATAGGTGGAGTCCTCGTCCTGCGCCTCACCTCCGGCGAGGTGAGCATCCCTGCCATCATAGGTTTCATCTCGCTTTTCGGCATAGCGACGCGCAACGGCATGCTCTTGATAACACGCTACGACACTCTGCGCCGTGATGAAGGGCTGACGGTGAGCGACAGCATCGTCCGCGGTTCGCTGGACCGTCTCAATCCGATACTCATGACAGCCTTGACCTCAGCCTTGGCACTGCTGCCGCTGGTCTTCCGCGGCGACCTGCCGGGCAACGAGATACAGAGCCCGATGGCGACGGTTATCCTTGGCGGTCTGCTGACCTCCACACTGCTCAATGCGTTTATCATACCGCTCGTCTACGGATGGCTGCACAGGAAAGATGTGTCGCCTTCCCGGAGAGGACATGAACATGTGGCAGACGAAGGGTGACCTTCCGGTGTGTGAAGGGTGACACTTTACCATGCGAAAGGTCACCTTTTGCAGAGTAAAAGGTGACCCTTTGCGAGAGCTTCTGTGAGGCTCTTCCTCGAAAACGCTGTGCAGAGTCGTTGAAAGGCGTGGCTTTTTGCTTCGCCGCTCAGTGTAATGCGTTGATAATCAGTACAAGATAAAGCGATAGGAAACTCTCTGAAAACATATAGACTTATGAAAAGAACATATCTTACAGCAGGTCTCTGCCTCCTTTTTCTTACGGTGCAGGGGCAGGACATCGCTACTGTCCTCCGTGATATAGAGCGCAACAATCTTGAGTTGCAGGCAGTGCGCAACGCCAATGTGGCTTCTGTCCATGAGCAGAAAGGGCAGAATGCACTCGATGCTCCATCCGTGGAATACAGCCCGTTTTTCAGAAAGGGGGCGGCAGGCGTGGCGAGTTCCGAACTGGTTGTGTCACAGGAATTTGACTTCCCGACACTCTACGCCGAGCGTGCAAAGTCCGGCAGGCTCCAGCGCGATGCCCTCGAGATGGAGTGGAAGGCAGCACGCAGCAATACTCTTCTGACGGCAAAGCTCAAGTGTCTTGACCTGATAATGCTCTGCAAGGTGCGTGATATCCTGCAGGAGCGCATCGGCAATGCCGAGGAACTGCTGACATTGTTTGAGAAAAGGATGAAGGAGGGCGATGCCACGAGCATCGAACTGAACAGGATACGCATGGAGACCATGGACCTTAGGGCAGAGCTCCTGCAACAGGAGGCGACCATCCAGAGTACGCGTCAGGAGCTTCTTGCGCTGAATGCCAATCGTCCGTTGTCTCTCGAAGGACTCTCTTATCCGGAGATACCATCGGGCTGGAGCATGGAATCCCTGCGCAGTGAGGTCATAAGCAGTGATGCAGCAGTGCGTTCTGCCATGGCTTCTGTCGCTGTGTCAGAGCAGGAAGTCCGTGTCACGGGACAGGGATGGATGCCGCGTCTCTCCGTAGGCTACCGTCGCAATACGGAGATGAGCGAGTCGAGCAACGGCTTTCTTGTCGGTGCGTCATTCCCTGTTTTCTCAAACGGCAGCAGGATGAAGGCGGCAAAGGCTCGGAGAGCCGCCGCACAGCTGTATCTTGACAATGCACGGGTGCAGGCGGAGAGCGAGACAGACGCGCTGCTTCATGAGCTACGGCGTATGGACGATGTCCTGAAGGTCTACGACCTCGAACTTTTGCGCCAGTCGCTCGATCTGCTTAAGAAGGCCGTCACGGCTGGAAACATGTCGATTATCGATTATTATGCCGAGGCGGACAAGATATATCAGAAGCGGCAGACATATCTGACGGTGGAGCATCAGTATCATACCCTATGGGCTACACTCAAGAAAAACAGTCAGTAGAGCATGATATTCTGTGGACGACACTCAAGGAAAACAGTCGACAGAGTTTTCCCTTGTGCACGTTTGGCACTCTTGACAGACATGTACAACTATGAAAAGAGAATGAAAAAAGGCAGGAACTCGCAGTTCCTGCCTTTTCTGTATTGCCTTCTGTAGGTATTTATTTCCACTCAGAGGTGTTAAGACGGCTCTCCACTGAACTCTCGATATTGTCAGGGAGATTGCAGAAAAAGTCGTAGCCCGTGCGCGCCTCCAGTTCGTCGATGCTTATCATGTAAGGTGTGAGGACAGAACTTTTGTCGTTCTTGTGCTCTGCCCAAAAGGCTACAGCGGAGAAGGTGTTGGCGCTGGTCTGCTTCAGCACTGCCATGAAGAAGTATTTCGGGACAGGTATGCGGTTGCTTATCATTTCTTTAGTTCCGCTTGTCTCCTTGCCGTTAAGGTTCACATTGTTTATCGTGCCGCCCTTGCAGACATAGAGCACACCGTTGTTCTGGGTGGTAGTGCTTGCCCAGTTGCGCACCTTGGCTTCCATATTGCTCCATACGCCGGAGTTGAAATTGCCTATCTGGGGCTGCATATTGATGAGACTGAATGTCTGTCCGTTGACATTTTTCGAGCAGATGCGGTCTTCTGATGCGCAGATATGGCCACGGTTATAGCCCGACCCTCTGTAGTCTGAGAGCAGAGAGCGGTAAGAGGCTTCTATCTCTGTATCTTCATGGAACGGGTCGCCGCTCCATGTCTGTCCGTTCCATGAAGCCCCATCCCAGTTCTTGCGTTGCCAGTTCTTGAAGTTATTGGCCTTTGTCCACTGCCAGCATGTCCAGCGCTGGGCACGTTTTGACTTGTCCCACTCCACGATATAGTTCACGCCTATCTCGTCGTCATATTTCACTATGAGCTGGTAGTTGTTGCCAGGCTGTATGTGTGGCACCTCGATGCGCTGTGCATAGACGCTCTTCTGTGTGTCGTTGGCATTAGCATTGCCGTTGCTGCCGTTGTCTCCAGGACCGCCGTTGTCGTCTCCTCCGCAAGCCGCGAGAGACAGTACGGTGATGCAGTAGAACATTGCAGTCACCGTCTTGTAAAGGAATCTTTTTGTCATATCGTATGCTTTCTTGTCTTCGGCATATACCTATGCCGTTCATTTTAACGTACAAAAATACTCATTTATCTGCAACTGTACAAGGTTGTTTTGTGAAAATGACTGTTATTTTTCCATTTCTTAACTATTGCAGAGTCGTATGTGGGTTATTGGTTGTTTGACCGTTTTAGTTTCGCTCGAAGTTCCTTCCGCTTGGAATAGGCCAAGCAAGCTTGGCTCTGCTCTCGTTTGACCGGAACTTTAGTTGTTTGGTCGTTTAGATGTTTAGTCGGTTGGCTGTATTGCAGTTCTGCAGGGAATCGTTCCCGCGGATTCCCTTTTAGCTGGAACAACCGTTTATGTCCCTATGGCATTGATGGTCTCGGATAAAAAGATTCCCTCCGTCTGAAGGCCTTTTACAGTCTGTCAGACGGAGGGATAGAGTATTGTCTGCGGTGTAGCCGCACAGGATTTACATCTTTGAGATGATACCTGTCTTTGTCGTTTCAAGGAACTTGATGATGCTTCTCACGGCATCGCCGTCAGGCACCTGCTGCCTTATCTGGTTTATGGCATCGATGACGGCGGTCTGGCCATGGAACAGCAGACGGTAGGCGTTTGCTATATGACCGATGACTTTCTCCGATGTGCCCGATGTCCTGAGCAGCTTGTCATTGACGCCTCCATACTCCACAGGGTTGTGTGTGGCGACGATGAACGGCGGTACATCACGGCTCACGCGGACACCGCTGGTCACTACCGATGCTCCACCGATACGCACGTTAGGGTTGATGATGACGCTTGACGAGAATATCACGCCGCTGCGCACCTCACAGTCGCCAGCCACCTTTGTGCCGTAGCCGAAGGTGCAGTAGTCGCCTACCTTCGTGTCATGGGAGATATGTACGCCCTCCATGAAGAAGTTGCGGTTGCCGATACGTGTCTCTCCTGTGCAGTAGGTGGCGCGGTTGATGACGACATTCTCGCGGAAGATGTTCTCGTTGCCTATGACGAGGCAGGAGTCGTCTCCCTTGAAGTTGAAGTCCTGAGGCTCGGCGCCCAGCACGGTATTCTGGAATACCTTGTTTCCGCTGCCGAGACGTGTACCCTTCATGATGCTGGCGTAAGGATAGATGACACAGTTGTCGCCTATCTCGACATCACCCTCTATATAGGCGAAAGGATATATGGTGACGTTCTCGCCTATCTTGGCCTTTGGGTCTATGTATGCTTGTTTACTGATGTTACTCATAGCTATGTCTTTTTAAGAAGTTAATCCCTGCCTCCGCCGAGTGCATAATAGAGGTTTACCACTGCCTGCATCTTGTAGAAGTCGTCCTGGACCTTGGCGAGCTGTGCATTGAGCAGGTTGCTCTGTGCTGTGATAATCTCGAGATATGTCGTGCCGGGCTTGGTGCTGAACAGCTGCTTGGTCATCTCGACATTCTTGGTGAGCACCTCTACGCGCTTTCCGTCAAGGCGGCTCTTCTCGTCAGAGGAGTTGTAGAGCACGAGAGCATTGCTTACCTCGCTGCCTGCTGAGAGCACTGCCTGCTGCCATGTGTTGAAGGCCTGCTCCTGCTGTGCCTTGGCAACCTTCAGTCCGGCGATGAGCTGTCCGCGTGCGAAGATAGGCTGCACGAGGCTTCCTACTGCGCTGAGCAGCCATTTGCCTGGGTTCACGATGCCTCCGCCGCTGTTGTTGGTGTAGGCTCCGCTTCCGCTTATAGTGATGCTCGGGTAGAATCGTGAGCGTGCATTCTCCACGTCGTAGAAGCATGATGCGAGGCTCATCTCGGCGTAATGCACGTCAGGACGGTTGTTGAGCATATTGATGGAGACACCTGTGCTGAACGATGACGGAAGGCTCTGGTCTTCCAGTTTGCCACGGGCGATGGTCTGCGCCGGCTGTCCGAGGAGCAGTGACATGGAATTCTCTGTCTCGCGTATCTGGCGTCTGAGGTCTGCAGCCTGTGAGAGTACCGAGTAGTAGTTTGCCTCTGCGCTCTGTACTGCGGTCTCGTTGACAGGACCCATCTCCTTGCGGAGCTTCATGATGCGCCATGTGTCCTTTGTCAGTTCGGCCATGTTGTCTACTATTTCGAGCTGGCGGTCAAGCATCATCAGTGTGTAGTACATGTTTGCCACATTGGATATCACGCCGGTCTTCACTACCAGCTGATAGTCTTTCGTGGCAAGAAGCTGCATCTGTGCGCTGCGCTTTGCACTGAGGAGATTGCCGAAGAGGTCTATGCTCCAGCTTGCCTGTACCGGCAGTGTGTAGATTTTGCTCGGTGTGCCGCCGTCCCATGAAGACAGTGTCCCTTGTGGCGAGAACGTGAAGGAAGGAACGAATGCCAGTTTTGCGGCTGTAAGCTGTGCCTGGACCATCTTCACGTTGAGGGCGGCATTGAGCATATTGGTGTTATGCTCCAATGCGTACTCAATGAGTGTCTGCAACTGCGGGTCGGTGAATACGCTGCGCCACGGCAGATTGCCGAAACTTGTGGTGTCGGTCACGGCGAGTGTGTCGTTCACGCTTACCGTGTCGCGCACCAGCCCTTTGACATTCAGCTCAGGACGCTCATACTTGTTGTAGAGCCCGCAGCTGCTCACCAGAACAGCTGCAGACGCTGACAATATGATATTTCTAACTTTCATCGTCACTATTCTTTGTTTACATTGTTGTCTAACTGCTTCTGAAGCTCGGCAGCGGCATACGGGTTGGTGTATTGCCGCAACTCTGAGTCGACATGGGCATTTTTGTCATCGAATACCATCGGCTTGACTTTCTCCTGCAGTGTCTGGAAGATATAGAACAGGGCTGGCACGACCATAATCTGGCAGAGCATGCCGATGAGCATACCGCCGATGGCTGCCGCACCGAGAGTCATATTGCCGTTATAGCCGGCACCCATAGGCACGAGCAACGGCAACAGACCGATAATCATGGCAAGGGACGTCATGAGGATAGGACGCAGACGGGCTGCGGCACCAAGCACTGCCGACCATGATACAGCCATACCTGTACGGCGGCGTTCAAGGGCGAACTCTACGATAAGGATGGCGTTCTTTGCCAACAGACCGATGAGCATGATGAGTGCAATCTGCATGTAGATGTCGTTCTGCTTTCCAAACAGGTTGGTGAAGAGGAACGCTCCTGCAAGTCCGAACGGTATGGAGAGAATAACCGACAGAGGCAGGATATAGCTCTCGTACTGTGCCGAAAGGATGAGATATACGAATGTGAGACAGAGCACGAAGATGATGGCTGTAGAGTTGCTTGACTCCTGCTCGGAACGTGTCAGACCGGAGAACTCATAGGAGTAGCCTTCCGGCAGGTTCTGGGCAGCGACCTCTTCCATCGCCTTGATGACATCGCCGGTAGAGTATCCCTCTGCGGTAGAGGCGTTGACATTGATGGAGGTGAAGAGGTTGAAGCGGTCTATCTCCTGCGGGGCATAGATCTTCGTGAGGCTTACATACGTGCTGATAGGGCTCATGGTGCCGCTGCCTGTGCGCACATAGATGTTGTCAAGGCTCTTCAGGTCGCCGCGGAACTCTGACGCTGCCTGTATCATGACGCGGTAGAGCTTGCCGTAGCTGTTGAAGTTGGAAGCGTAGAGACCTCCGAAGTAGCCCTGCATGGTGGTGAGCACTACAGACGGGTCTATGCCGCTCTGCTTACACTTTGCCACATCGACGTCCATCATGTACTGTGGGTACTTGGAGTTGTACTGCGTCATGGCACTGCTTACCTCAGGACGCTTGTTGAGCTCGCCGAGGAACTTCTGTGTCACGTCGAAGAACTTGTTGACATCGCCGCCGGTACGGTCCTGCATGGAGAAGGTAAGGCCGTTGGTAGCGGAGAAGCCTTGTACCATTGGCGGCTGGAAGGCAAGTATCTGCGCTCCCTTGATTGCCGCCGTCTGCTTGTATATCATGCCGAGAATCATGGACGAGCCGAGATTGTGTACACCGAGATATTTCAACGGACCTTCTGCGCCGTTGCGCTCCTCGAAGCTCTTGAGCTTGACGATGAACGTACCCTGGTTGGAACCTTGACCGCCTATGAAACTGTAGCCTGTGATACGCAATGTACTCTGGACGGCTGGATTGGCCTTGAGCATCTTGTCCACCTGGTCCATGACGCCGTTGGTCTTCTCCAACGATGTTCCCGGAGGGGTGGCCACGGTCACGAAGAGTGTGCCGGTATCCTCGTCAGGGACAAGGCCGGTGCGTGTGTTCATCATGAGCACTGCCATGGCGGCGATGCCGACAATGACTGATGCTATGGCTATTACAGGACGCTCTACAATGCGGCGGACACCGTTCTGGTATTTGCCCTGTATCTTGGAGTATGCTGTATTGAACGATACATGGAAGCGGTCTATCATGGACATCTTACGCTCCGAACCGTCCTCATTGTGTGGTTTCAGCAATACTGCACAGAGGGCAGGGGAGAGTGTAAGCGCATTAAGGGCCGAGATGATGATGGAGATGGCCATGGTGACACCGAACTCGCGGTAGAATGTACCGCTCGTGCCGCCAAGGAACGATACTGGCACGAACACCGCTGCCATGACGAGCGTGATGGAGATGATGGCTCCGGCTATCTCGCTCATGGCGTCCTTAGATGCCGTTACGGTATTCTTGTATCCGAGGTCAAGTTTGGCATGGACGGCCTCCACCACCACAATGGCATCATCGACCACAATCGCAATGGCAAGCACAAGGGCTGCCAGAGTGAGGAGGTTGAGGGAGAAGCCGAAGACATACAGGAAGAAGAATGTTCCCACCAATGACACTGGTACGGCGATGAGCGGGATAAGTGTCGAACGGAAGTCCTGCAGGAAGATGTACACGACGATGAACACAAGAATGAATGCTTCGATGAGGGTCTTGATAAGCTCATCGATGGAGGCATTGAGGAACTCCGATACATCCTGCATTATCTTTATTTCCACACCAGGAGGCAGTGATTTCTCTGCATCGGCAAGTACGGCCTTGACATCATTGATAATCTGTGTGGCGTTACTTCCTGCAGTCTGGGTCACCATCATCATACATGATGGCTGGCCGTCTACATTCTGCATGAATGAGTAGTACAGACCGCCAAGCTCTACCTTTGCCACGTCCTTGACACGGACAGTCTGGCCGTTGTCGTCGCTGGTGATAATCATGTCCGAGAACTCCTCTGGAGTCTTCAGACGTCCCTTGTAGCGGATGGTGTACTCGTACTGATTGTCTGTCTGCTCACCGAACTTACCTGGAGCAGCCTCGATGTTCTGTTGAGCCAATATGCCTGTGATGTCACTTGGCATAAGGTTGTGGCTCTTCATCTTAATCGGGTCGAGCCACAGACGCATGGTGTATGACTGCAGACCCATGGCCTGGCACTCACCGACACCTTTCACACGCTTGATGGCCGGGATTATATTGATGTCGGCATAGTTGCCGATAAACTGGGTGTCGTATCTGTCCGGGTCACCTGTGAGCGCGAAGATGATGACGTTACTGTTCTGACGCTTCATCACCTGTACACCGGCACGGGTAACTTCGGCAGGCAACAATGCTGATGCCTGAGATACACGGTTCTGCACGTTGACCTGAGCCATGTCGGCATCAGCTCCTTGCTGGAAATATACCGTTATCGTGGCTGTTCCGTCGTTTGTGGCGGCAGAGGTCATGTATGTCATGCCTTCCACACCATTGATCTGCTCCTCCAGCGGGGCAATCACAGAATTGAGCACAGTCTCGGCATTAGCACCGCTATATGAGGCGCGCACCATGATTGTCGGCGGCGCGATATCAGGATACTGCTCTATAGGCAGCGATACCAGTCCTATGAAACCCAGGATGACTATCAGGATGGAAATCACCGTAGATAGCACCGGGCGTTCAATAAATCTGTCTAATTTCATGTTTCTAAAATTATTTTCTCGTCAACTCGTCTATTGATTTCCTACATACCCATGGCTTTCTTGAATTCGCCGAGGTCGCCCTGAGCTTTGCCGAGCTTCTCCGCTTCTTCAAGTTTCTTGGCATACTGTGCCTCTGTGAGTTGCTTTATCTCCATGCCGTCGCTCAAGGTGCTGACACCATATACTACAATGGTCTCGCCCTGCTTCAGACCGCTCTCTATGATATATGTCTTGCCGTCGTTGTCAGGATTGATAGTGACTGGGGTATATTTTACCTTGTTGTCTTTGCCTACAACATATACGAAATACTTGTCCTGAACCTGCATGACAGCATCCTGTGGGATGACTATGGCGTTCTGTGATACGCTCGGGATTATCACAGAGCCGGAACCGCCGCTTTTGAGTAGAGACTCTGGGTTTGGGAAGTCTGCGCGTACCTGCACAGTGCCCTTTGTCGGGTCGATTACACCACTTACGGCTGTAATGCGTCCGTCATGTGAGAATGTTGAACCGTCAGCAAGCTGGAGCTTTACAGCAGGGAATTCCTTTATCGCCGCTGTTATGCCGCCGTCTTTTCTTGTAAGTCCCATGATGGCTTTCTCCGTCATGGAGAAATATACCTGCATGGTGCGGATATCTGATACGGTAGTGAGAGGCTGCTGTATGGATGCGCTGACCAAAGCACCGACCTTGTATGGCAGTTCTCCTATGACACCTGTGGCTGGGCTTGTCACATAGCAGAAGTCAAGATTCTGCTTCGCTGCTGTATAGTTGGCCTCTGCCTGTGCCACACTTGCCATGGCTGTCTCGTAAGAATTGCGTGCTGCCGACAGCTCGTAGTCGCCGATGACATTGTTCTCATGCAGCTTCTTGCTGTTCTCGTATGTCAGCTTTGCTGTGGCAAGCTGGGCCTTTGCTGAGTTGACAGCTGCCTTTGCCTGATTCTTGGCCGCCTGATAAGTGACATTGTCTATGACAAAAAGCAGCTGGCCAGCCTTGACCTGCTGACCTTCATGCACACAGATTTTTGTGATGAAGCCAGAAACCTTCGGACGAATCTCAACATCCTGGACACCCTTGATAGTGGCAGGATAGGAGGCCTGCAAATCGGCATTCTGTCCTTTCAGTGTCCTTACGGCATACTCGTTGTCGCCGAAGTTAGGCTTGCCGCCACCACTTTTGCTTCCGCAAGACACTAACATTGCAGCTGCAGCTGCAAGCATTACAATCTTGTTCATTTTCATTCCTAAATCATTTATTGTTATGAAATCACGTTATAGAGAGTGCTACATTCATGGTCTTTGGCTTTGTCATTTGTAATACAATCACCGATATTATGATGCAACACGATATTATAGCTTAGATGTAGATAGCATATAGTTGCGTTTAAGGCACGACAGATGCACTTCGAAAACTCTATACTATACTGTAAGTTTTAAATGCAAAGTTACCTTTTTATTCTCAATGCACAAAATTATTATTCAAAATTTAACGGTAAAGACTGCTTGAATGTCATAAAGTTAGCAAAGTTTAAGATTGCTTGTGCCTTACTGCAATATAGATACAACTGGTGAAATGGAAGTGTGTATCTGCAGATAGAAGTGTCCCTCTGACAGTTGGATACACTGTCTGAGGGACACTTCTGTTTATATGCTGTTTTTTTTGAATTATTTCTTTATCAGTTTCGCATCGTCCACGAGGATATTCTGTGAATCGTTATAGCTAGACTTCTTTGGGTTCATGATGACAAGACATACAGTAGACTTTGCGGCAAGCTGGAACTCGTATGTAACCAGTTTCCATTCGCTGCTTGTCAGGTCTACATAGTTGTCGTAGGCATACGAACCGACTTTTCCGTCTGTCACAGGTACGTATCCAGCGCGTGTCTGACACTTGCCGCCATTTGTCGCTTTTGCATAGAACGAGAATACGTATGTGCCGGCTTCAAGTTCTGTTTCCTGATAAGCCATACGTTTGTTGGCAGACTCGTAATATCCTACGGAAACGGAATATTGTCCTCCATGCGCCTCGGTACTCTTGGAGAGTGTAGCATTGCCAGCAGTGGATGTTGTCTTCCAGTTTGCAGGCGTACTGCCGTTCCATATCTCGAAGTCTCCGTTTCCGATGAGGCTTCCTGCATCAGGATTAACAGGGTCTTCTGTCTCTCCTCCGCCTGGAGTCTCGCTTGCATCACTCGTCGTCTTGCCATTGATGGAGTAGACGTAAGCCTGCCCCTGCACGGTCTCAGGGGTATTGCCGTAGTAGTTAACGACTTTTCCACATACAACGACCTCGTCACCTTCCTTAAGCAATGCTCCGGATGTATATTTCTGGTTGCCGAGATACAGTGCACGGAACACATAGAACTGATTTGCGGCAGTACCGTCGTCAGAGATGTAGAATGTTGCGTTGCCGAATTGTGTACCGAACTGCTCATTGACGGACACAACTTTGCCTTTTATGTAAATCTCATTATCGCTGTTCTGGTTGGCAGGCAGTGATGAGACATAGCTGTTGGCTGCTACGCTGTTGTAAGGATTTTCCAGTGTGCCTTCGCCCTTTGCCTCGCCTGTTTGGTCTCCACCGCTTGCATTGCCGTTGAGTGAATAAAGAGAACTGCCCTGTGTGAACTCATATGTGCCGAGCCAGTTCTGCAGTTTGCCCTTTACGATGACTTCGTCTCCGACCTTGATGTCGTCAAGGCTTGTGAACTTCGCTCCGTTAAGGCCATATCCACGGTATACCTCAAGCTTGTTTGTTGTGGTGCCGTCTTCTGCCACGTCAGAGATGTAGTATGTAATATTTCCGAACTGGCTGTTGAACTCAGTGTCGACGATAGATGAGACCTTACCTTTCACATAGACTTCTTCGGAGAGGTAAGACGCAGATGTTGAGCTCTGCTGCAGGTTGGCGCAGACATCGAGCGCGGCAGCTATATTGTATGGAGTCGCTACTGTACCGTCTCCGGCAGGTTCTGTTTTATTTCCTTCGCCTCCACCAGTCTCTTGTCCTGGGATAGTATATGGTTCCGGTACGTCCTCACAGCTCTGCAGGGCGAAAGCTGATATGGCGAGAGCCATTATGGTATAGAGAATCTTTTTCATAATGTTGTATATTTTTTAATGTTTTGTTCTTTTACTTGTTCTTGTAAGTTATCAGTTGGCAGCAGGCTTTACATCGCTTGCTGTGCGGAGTGTAAGCTGGCATTTGCTGCCGTAGCGCACCACGAGGGCTGTGATGTCTACCTTTCCTGTCGGCATTACATCGTTGGCAAACTTTGCGCTTGTCGATGTATTGATGAATACGGTAGACTTAGGCAGTCCGGTGATGGCACGCTCTACGCTGAAGTCGTTTACCTCTGCGAGGTCAGCCTCTGCCGCCCATGTCTTCTTGCCGTCTGCCTCTGTGATTTCAGCACCCTTGATAGTCACGACACGTCCGGCAATCTTGCCGATGTTTGCCGATGATGCCGCAGTCTTGAATTCATCTACAGTATACTCCGGTATCTGAACATTTTCAGGGTGATAGCCCAATAGCTTGAAATGCTGCTGCCATACCCAGTACGGCATGTTCTTCGGGTATGTATTGCCGCTGCTTGTCTGGTAAGGTGTGCTTATTGCAGGCTGGTTGCCGTTTGTGCCTACACAGAGTCCTTTCAGGTCAACAAGTATCTCCTGTCCTATCGGGAGATAAGAGAACAGTCCGCTGGCATAGACATAGATAAGTACAGACTTGCCGTCTCCACCGGTGACATCCTCGGCTGCAACATAATTATATATATTGCCGCCGATGTCGTTGGCTGTTATTCGGAGTTTCAGCTGGACATCCTGGTCCACATCCTTGTATCCGCGGTACTCTGTCTCCTTTATGGCAGGGTAGAGAGTCTCCAGCTGTGAGATGGACACGACATTAGTTTCCACGATGTCGTTGTTGCCGTAGGCTGTTGCTGCGGTGACATGATCCATGTCGCCGTATCCGCCGTCCATGCAGGAGGTCGTAAGGAGTGCTGTCGCAAATGCTGTTAACGCAAATAGTGTCTTTTTCATTGTTTAGTCCTCCTTGTTTTTAGAATTTGTATGTGACATTGAACATTCCGTTGGTGCCGTATGCATAGAACTTCTTAGGATTGTTGAGGAAGCTGTAGATACGTGTACCGCTTTGTGTGCCGTCATTGTTTACGGTGTAGCTTGAGCGTGACTGCTCATAACCGCCCGTACATATCTTCACGTTGTTGAGGATATTTGTGAGGGAGAGGTTGAAAGAGAGGCTTCCCTTCTTGAGATAGATATTCTTGCCTATAGAGCCGTCAACCATCCATCCGCCTTTGCCCATGGCTTGTGCAGGCGCATCAACTGTAGTCACGATATTTCCGTTCTCGTCAACACCGGTATTTATGAGTCCCTGTGCTTTCAGCGAGCTCTCGTAGCGGAGTGAAGGAGACCATGACAGGTATATGCGGTCATACCAGTTTGCCGAGATGTCTACAAACCAGCCGTCTCTGTGGAAGCTCAGACCGAGAGATGTAGCTGTGAGCGGAGTGCCGCTTTCGCGCATGTTCTTGCTGTAGACAGGTGTCTCGTTGTATATTCCGCCTGTTGACATCATGTAGCGTGCATTGACATTATTGAGATACTTTGCATCGCTGATTGTACCGAGAGCCTTGAAGTCGAGGAACGATGTCAGCTTCACTCTCGCACCAAGTTCTGCACCATATGCAGCCTTGTGTATGCCGGTCATGGACACGTAGGTGAACGAGTTCTCGTCATCGAAATAGTAGTTCTGCCACTCTGTTCCGTCAGTGATGAATGTGTAGTATGCAGAAGCATTGATGGAAACCCAAGAAGATGACAGCTGGTAGGCGAACTCTACGTTTGTTACCATCTCGTTCTTCAGATGGGTCACGAAGTCGTTGTTCACCTCAGGTGCGGCAAAAGCTGTAGAAGCCTGTGGCGCACGTGACTCGAAGCTGCCGCCAAGAGATATCGCGTGCCCCTTGCCGAGGTTGAAAGAGACAGCAGCCTTGAATGCTCCGTCAAGGAAGCGTGCTGTGCCCGACTTGCCGTAGGAGTTGTTCTCTGCCATACCATTACGCATCTTTCCATCGCGTTGCATATCTGTGTATCCAAGTTTTCCTCCGAAGAACAGGTGTGCAGGACCATGATTTGCTGTATATGCTGTCCATGCGTTGGCCTTACGTACATTTATATAATAGTCGTATCCGAACACATCTCCTTCACGCACTACAGCATTAGGGTTGTTGAGGTCATACTGCACCTTTGGCGAGTTGATACCGAAGCTGCTGAGAGCGTATGTATTGATGTTGTGGTATGAGTTTGCCCCGAGCAGGTCTTCCATGCTCTGATAATGGCGTCCGTGGTTAGCTCCGAGTCCGATGCCTGCAGAGAAGTGGCGTTTTGTGTCAAGGTCTATGTTCAGTACGGAGTTGAGCTGCAGGTTGAGGACATCGATACGTTTTGCCTGCACGAAATACATAGCATCTGTACCCGCTGCGTTTGCTCCCTTGTTTGAAGCATAGAGACGATCCCAGTTCACTTGCCTGTTGGCTTCTGAGTATGCGAGAGTCTGATATGCGTTATACCAGTTTACAGGCACATCATGGCCGAATTCCGGAGCGAAGGTGCTTCCCTGTACCGAGTTGCGCGGGTTGTCAGGATTCCATACATCATAGAATGCCGACGGGAGTCTCTTCCAGTAGTCCGGCTGAGGGTTGTCTGAGTTGTTGTAATTGAGCTTTGTGCTCTTGTACATGGAGTAGCGTCCGCCGAGTGTGGTAGTGAGTTTGGCGTTGTCGTTTATCTTGAAATCCCATGTAAACAGTCCTGATGGCGCGAAGTCGTTGACGATGCGTGAATTACGTATCTTGCCGTTCTGGTATCCCCAATATGGGTTGTAGAAGTTAGAGTTGGCAAGCCAGTAGCTTTCGTCAGTACATCCAGCCTGACTTGCACGCTCGGTAGGGTTACCCCATGTTGCGAACGACAGACTGTGCTTGGAGCCGAGGAGTTTCTCCACACCGAAGAAATAGCTCAGGGCATTGTAGAATGTGCCCTTGACATAGGCTGTCTTGGTGTTTGCCCAACGGTATGTCAATGACGCGGAGAATGCCCATCCGTTGTTGTTGAAGCCACTGTTGTAGGTGTACATGGCACGTGCAGTATAGTTGCGGTTTGCCCCTGCTATGCTGACACGGTGACCTGTAGGCATGGAACCGGCACGGAAGTTATAGTTGTTGGAACCTCCCATAGCTGTCAGTGAGAACATGTTGTCCTCGAAAGGCAAGGCAAATTCCACACTACGTGTCTGGTTGTTCAGACCGCCGACAAGCGAATAGCGGAACTGACCGCTCTCCATGTCGTTCAGCTGCATGCCGTTGACATAGATGTCATTGTACTTCTGGTTGAACGCGCGGTATCGGAAGCGTACAGGGGAGAAGGCGTAACCTACTTTGGAGGCGTATGCGTTAGAGCCGGAATTGAGTATGGTGACGCTCTGTGACATGTCGTCATCCTCTCCAAGCTGTGCCTCTGTGAAAGTGAACTGCGCTTCCTCGTCCACTGTAGACTCGATGGAATCAGTCGCGTATGGCTTTTGTGCCATGGCTATCTGTCCAAGCGCTATCAGAGTAACGACAAGTGATAGTTTCTTTTTCATAGATTCAATGAATTGATATTTATTATTTATTACGATTGCAAAATTAATGATTTTTTTCACGGGAAAAGAAAGTTTTCCGAGATTTCTTTCTTATTA
>JAIDEM010000047.1 GCA_029054825.1 Prevotella sp.
TTATTATCCTCTTGACTCTTGGTTTATCAGGTCAACGGCAAAGAAGGAACGTATGTTTGAACTCAACAAGACCATCAACTGGCATCCGGAGTCAACTGGTTCTGGACGTTTCGGCAAGTGGCTTGAGAATCTTAATGACTGGAACCTCTCACGTTCACGCTATTGGGGTACTCCGCTGCCTATATGGCGTAACCGCGATACAAAGGAGGAAATATGCATCGGCTCGCTTGAAGAACTTTATAACGAGATAGAGAAGTCGGTCGCTGCTGGCGTCATGGAGAGCAATCCTTTGAAAGACAAAGGCTTTGTTCCTGGAGACATGTCGCAGGAAAACTATGACAAGATTGATATTCATCGTCCTTACGTTGACTATATCAAACTTGTCGGAGAGAGCGGTGCAGTGCTTACCCGTGAATTGGACCTCATTGACGTATGGTTTGATTCCGGTGCCATGCCTTATGCGCAGATTCACTATCCGTTTGAGAACAAGGAGGCTCTTGACTCTCGCAGTGTCTATCCGGCAGATTTCATTGCTGAAGGTGTGGACCAGACACGTGGATGGTTCTTCACGCTCCATGCAATTGCGACAATGGTATTTGACTCTGTGGCATACAAGAATGTTATCTCCAACGGTCTTGTGCTTGACAAGAACGGTGTGAAGATGTCCAAGCGTCTGGGCAATGTCATCAATCCTTTCGACTGCATAGCCAAATACGGCACAGATCCAGTCCGCTGGTATATGGTGACAAATTCGTCTCCATGGGACAATCTCTCTTTCGATCCAGATGGCGTGAAAGAGGTGACAAGCTCATTCTTCATTAAGCTCTATCAGGCATATTCATTCTTTACACTATATGCCAATGTTGACGGATTCGACTATTCCGAGGCCGATGTTCCGTTTGCAGAGCGTCCTGACTTTGACCGTTGGCTGCTGTCAGAGCTCAATACGCTTGTCAAGGATGTCGACAAGTATCTTTCCGACTATGATGTCACGCCGGCAGGAAGACTCATACAGTCGTTTGTCGTGGACAAGCTCTCCAACTGGTATATTCGTCTGAATAAGAAACGCTTTTGGGGAGGCGGTATGACTCAGGACAAGCTCTCGGCTTATCAGACACTGTATGTATGTCTGGATACGCTTGCACGTCTTGTGGCTCCAGTCTCTCCGTTCTATGCCGACAGGCTTTTCCTTGATCTGAATGCTGTTACAGGAAAGGACAAGGCCGAGAGCGTACACCTTGCAAAGTTCCCTGAGGCAGACATTTCAAAGATAGATACAGAGCTTGAGCGTGCCATGCAGGTTGCCATGCAGGTGACATCTATGGTCCTCTCTTTACGTAAGAAAGTTAAGATTCCTGTAATACAGGCGTTGCAGACAATCTCCATTCCGGCGACGGACATGGATATGCGTAAGTGTGTGGAGCGTATGGCTTCTGTCATTCTTGCAGAGACCAATGTCAAGGAACTCACATTCATCGAGAGCGGTGCCGGCATCCTTGTCAAGAAGGTGAAATGTAACTTCCGCACGATGGGCAAGAAGTTCGGCAAACTCATGAAGGATGTCAATGCAGCCGTAATGTCTATGAGTCAGGGACAGATTGCAGAGCTTGAGGAGAATGGCTCTATCAGTCTTGATGTAGCAGAAACTGTGGCACTTATCGAGCGCGAGGATGTAGAGATAATCTCTGAGGACATCCCTGGCTGGACAATAGCACAGGAGGGCACTGTCACCGTGGCGCTTGACATCAATATCACTCCAGAGCTGAAAGAGGAAGGTCTGTCACGTCTTGTGATAAAACGCATTCAGGCTATCCGTAAGGAGAGCGGTCTTGAGATTACCGACCGTATCGTTGTCAAGATAGAAGAAAAGCCTGAACTGGCTGGAGTGATAAAGAATTTTGGGGAGCATATCTCTGCACAGGTCCTTGCCAACGACATCGCCCTCGGTGATGCTACGGATGGTATAGAGTCGGAGATAGGAGAGTTTACGGCCAAGATTCTCGTTGTCAAGGCATAACGCCTTTCTGTTGAACATTCAGTCAAGACGGTTTGCGTCTCTTTTGTACCAGATGCTGAACGAAAAGAAGAAGAAACAGGGAATTGTCGCGATCTTGCTGGTCGCGTCAATTCTCATAATAGACCAATGGATAAAGATTGTGGTGAAGACCTCTATGTCGCTTTATGAAAGCCATGAGGTGACATCCTGGTTTTACATCACTTTCGTCGAGAACAACGGCATGGCTTACGGCATGACTTTCATCCCCAAGTATGCCTTGAGCATATTCCGTCTCGTGGCAATATGTGTCATAGGGTGGTATCTGTGCCGTCAGATAGTGAGCGGAGCACGCTGGATATATGTCGTGCTGCTGTCGATGATGCTTGCCGGTGCGGCGGGCAATCTCATCGACTGTATGTTCTACGGCATGTGTTTTACACAGTCTACCCCGGACTATGTATCCTATACTGTTCCCTTCGGTGAGGGATATTCTGGTTTCCTTACGGGCAAGGTAGTGGATATGTTCTATTTCCCACTCATAGTGAGTACCTATCCCGACTGGATTCCCTATTTCGGAGGAGGGCCGTTCATATTCTTCCAGCCGGTCTTTAACTTTGCTGATGCAAGCATCAGTTGCTCTGTAGTGGCACTGTTGCTGTTCTGCCGTAAAGAGTTGTCTGAGATAGGAATAGCATCCAAGGCAGAGTCAAAGGATGATTAACATGAAAAGTATGAATCTGCAGATATTGAAAAAGAATGTTCTTTACATATTATTCATGTCGATGCTGTTGATAGCCTGCGAATCATCGCGTCCTTCATACGTTCTTGACGAGGACGAGATGGAGGATGTGCTGTATGATGTCCACAGAGCCCACTTCTCGTATTCTGACTATAAGGACCGCGAGAACGGTGCTCGTCAGTATGCGCTGTTCCTCAACGTGCTGAAGAAGCATGATGTAACACAGGCTGAATGGGACTCGTCCATGGTCTACTATACATGCAACGCCAATGAGTTGGAACGGATATACGAGAGGCTTTTTGAGCGGGTCAACAACGAAGCGATAGCTATGGGTGCAGGTGTAGGAGAGATTACGGACACCACGGATATATGGAATGCGGAGCGACAGATGCTCCTCTTTGACTATCCGCCGTATACGACAAAGACATGGGCTGTCGAGACAGACTCCATTCTTTCTCCTGGAGACCGCATAACATTACGCTTCTCAGGCCTTTTCCTCTCAGATAAGGCAGCCCACGCAGTCACGGCAGTCCTTGCACTCCGCCTAGACAATGACAGCATTGTGACACGCAACATGACTTGCTCAATGTCTGGTCCAAACACACTTGTAATCGCTGATGACAAGGCTATAGGCATCAAGTCCGTTTACGGGATGTTCATGATGCGCAGGTCTGCCGATTTACAGGGAAGTCCAGCATCGTCTGTCCAGCATCAGCTTTTTTCCATTTATGATATCCGTCTTACCCATGAGCCTGGGACTGCGCAGGCTTTACCAGAATTGCCGCACAGACAGCTGGAGATTCCAACGCAGCCACTTTCGAGTGACACTATAAAGACTACAATCCAAGAACCTCAAAAACTTAATCACCATGGCACGAAAACCCGCTTCGCCACATTACCGCAACGAGTTAAGGAGTAATATCCTTACTGAGGCGTACAAATTGTTTCTGAAGAATGGTATCCGAGCTGTCAAGATGGACGACATAGCACACCATCTCGGTATCTCCAAGCGTACGCTTTACGAGATATATACCAATAAGGAAGATGTCGTTCTTGAAAGTTTAAGGTTGCATATCGAGACTTCCCAGTGTGAATTGCAAGAGAAGATGAGCCATACAGACGATGCCATGGATATCATCACAGAGTTTCTCAAAATGAAATTCAACGAGATAAAGGACATGAATCCCTGCTTTTTTGAGGATATCCGCATGTATCCCCGTGTCTTGGAATTTTTCGAGCAGCATAATGATGAGCACAAGGCGCAGACGCATGAGTTCTTTCTAAAAGGGCAGGAGCAGGGGTACTTCATCACAGGGCTGAGATTTGATATCATTGATGATATAGGCAACTGTGTTGTCGACGCTTTTAGGGGGGGCGGAAAATACGCCAGCAAGTCGTATCCGATAAAGGATGTCTTTCAGATCATGATGATATTCTTTGTCCGCAGTATATGTACCATAAAGGGTATCGAGCGGCTTGACAAGACCATATTGAACAACGATTAGCAGAAGGACGTATGAAGAAGATAAAGTGGGGTTTCATCGGTTGCGGTGAGGTGACGGAGAAGAAGAGCGGTCCGGCATTCAGGGAAGTGGAAGGCTCGGAGGTCGTGGCGGTCATGAGCCGCACCGTAGAGCGTGCACGCAGCTATGCCATGCGACATAATATAAAGAGGTGGTACACGGACGCTGCCGAGCTGATAAACGATCCGGAGGTCAATGCAGTATATGTGGCAACACCGCCAGCCTCACATCCCATATATTCAATCATGGCGATGAATGCCGGCAAGCCCGTTTATGTAGAGAAGCCGCTTGCCGCCAGCTATGACGACTGTGCCCGTATAAACCATGTCTCGCTCACGACAGGCGTACCTTGCTTCGTAGCCTATTACCGCCGCTATCTGCCTTATTTCCTAAAGGTCAAGGAACTTGTGCAGTCCGATGCCATAGGAAAGGTGCAGAACGTGCAGATACGCTATTCCTGCCCTCCGAGACAGGAAGACCTTAACCCTGGCAGCCTGCCGTGGCGTGTACGGTCGTCCATAGCAGGAGGAGGCTATTTCTATGACATGGCTCCACACCAGCTCGACCTGCTTCAGGAACTCTTCGGACTGATAACACATGCCCGTGGCTATTCTGCCAACCGTGGCGGACTGTATGAGGCGGAAGACAGCGTCAGCGCCTGCTTCCAGTTTGAGAGCGGTCTTGTCGGTTCTGGTTCATGGTGCTTCGTGGGCCATGAGTCGCATAGCGAGGACCGTATCGAGATACTTGGAAGCAAGGGGACTATCTGTTTCTCCGTTTTCAATTTCGACCCGATTCATCTCCGCACTTCAGAAGGTTTCCGCGAATTTGACATACCCAATCCCGAGCATGTGCAGCAACCGCTTATCAAGACCATTGTAGAGACACTTCAGGGCATCAACACCTGCGACTGCACAAGTCTTTCCGTGACCCCAGTCAACTGGGTTCTTGATCGTATATTGAAGAAAATTTAGTTTCTTTATGGTTTGGTGTTATACGGTTTTACGGATATTGCAGAAAATGTACCCAACCACATAACCTCACAACCGCATACAACCGTACGTAAGATGGTACGAATCGCCCACATATTGTTTCTGTCATGTCTGTGCGGAACTGTCTCTGCACAGGCCGATACCGTGCAGGCCGATACCATGCAGGCCGATTCTATCATGTCTGTCCCGAAGGTGAAGGAGAAAAAGCCATCACTGTTCAAAAAGATAGGGGAGGGGATTTCGAGGATTATCAGCGAGTTCGATAATGTCGACACAAGCTATATCGAGCCCCAGCACTATAAGTTCCAGGCGATGCTCCAGTCAACCACCAACCTTGAGTCCTACGAGATACGCCAGAAGAATGGCGCATCGGTGACCTTTGCCCCTGAGACATCAACCAAGATAGGCCCTTATGCAGGATATTCGCTCATATTCCTTGGCTATACGCTCCAGTTCAACAACCTGCATATCGCCGACAACGCCAAAACTTTCAATCTCAGCCTTTACACTTCATTGATAGGCGTGGACTTCTATTACCGCAAGATTTCCGACTTCCGCATGACAGACGTCAATGCCGCTGACGGCACCTCGGTAGATGTCTCGCCCCTTGTAGACAAGCATTTCGAGGGCTTTGACGTGAAACGCTGGGGCTACAACATCTACTACATCTTCAATCACCGCAGGCACAGCTATCCGGCAGTCTACAACCAGTCTACCTGCCAGAGACGCTCGGCTGGCTCTCCGCTGGCAGGCTTCGGATACTCGAAATATTCCCTTTCGATGGACTGGAACAGGATAGTGGACATGGCATCACAGTATGTAGAGGAGTACAAGGACAAGATGGAGGGTATGCAGTTTTTCGAGAATATCAACTACAGTTGCTATTCACTCTACGGAGGATACTCCTACAACTGGGTCTTCGCCCGCAACTGGATGCTGGGCGCCTCGCTCACTGCGGCACTGACATACAATAAGTCGAGCGGAGAGCAGATGCGACTTGACAAGTTCTTCAGCGACTTCAAGTTCTCGAATATAAGTTTCGATGGTGTCGGACGCATGGGCATCGTGTGGAACAACACACGATGGTTTGCAGGCGTCTCAGGACAGGTACACTCTTTCGCCTACAGCAAGTCACAGTTCTCTCTCCGCAACACCTTCGGCAATATCAATATATATGCCGGTCTGAACTTCGGCAAGAAAAAACGCTACCGCACACCTGGAAAGTTTTTTGAATTATGAAAAGAATCCTCCTGCTCCTGTTATCGCTTACGGCAACCCTCTGCAGCGCCGCTCCCAAGGTCGACTTCCAACCGTCGGACAAGACACTTGTAGAACATCTCCTTGCCTCTCGGGCCTCCCTGCAAGGCAAGACCACGGGAGAGACAGTCCTCTATTTCGCCCGTGCCCTGAAAGGCATCCCCTATGTCGGCGGCACACTCGACAAGGCCACGGAAGAGCGCCTCGTCGTCAATCTCCGCGCCCTCGACTGCACGACATACGTGGAGACCGTCCTCGCCCTCGCCCTCTGCGCACGCAACGGCGAGACCTCCTTCGATGACTACTGCCGGCATCTGCGCGACATACGCTATGCCGACGGCCGCGTAGAGTACACCGCACGCCAGCACTACTTTACATATTGGATAGAGCAGAACATGCGCCAGGGAATAGTCTCACGTGTAGAGCCTTCTCCTGCTGATATAAAGTCGGGCGTCCATCCATTTACAGCCTTACAAGACTTCTCCAAGACTCCTGTCAACTACATGTCAACACACATCTCCTCCTACAAGATGCTCTCTGCACACAGAGAGTGGCTGCCAGGCATCAGACGCATGGAGCAGACCATGGCGCAGGGACGCTATCGCTACATCCCGAAGTCGGCATTGGGAAAGTCCAACACAAGGAATCTTCGGCGTTATATCAAAGATGGAGATATAATAGCCATAATCACATCAAAGAAAGGTCTTGACACATCTCACATAGGCATCGCCGTATGGCATGCTGACGGTCTCCACATGCTAAACGCGTCGCAGATACACAAGAAGGTCGTTGAGGAGACGATGACGCTCTATGCATACATGAGCAGGCATCCAACACAGCTCGGGATAAGACTATGCAGGATGAAATGACAAGAATACGGTTATATGGGGATATAAGGTACAATATGAAATAGACGGGGCTGGCGGCATGTATAGCGGCATTTTTAATAATCCGTTTCTTATTTGGGGCAAATACAAACGCCTCCTGCTGAAAATGCCACTCACCGTTTCTTTCCTGTTCCACCACACGCAAATGGACGGAGCGCACGCTTCCCGCTTTTGGACGGGATTCTGAAAGAAATTGATAATCTGAGAATATAAGTTCAGGGAAAAACGTTATCTTTGCCGAACTAACAGAAAAATAAATAGTTGTTCAACAATATGAAATGGCAGTTGTGCATATAGCTACGCTCAACGAATAGCA
>JAIDEM010000048.1 GCA_029054825.1 Prevotella sp.
AACTGAGATAAAAAGTAAACATAAATTATGACAGAAGAAATAAAGAAACTTGTAGACAAAACTGTTGAGGCTATACAGGATAAGAAAGGACGAGGAATTACGGTCATTGACCTTTCCGGCATTGACGGTTGTATAACAAAGGCGTTTGTAATATGCGATGGTGGATCTCCTTCACAGGTCGAGGCCATCTCCGATAATGTCGAGGAGAAGATGCGTGTAGACTTGAGAGAGAAGCCTGTGAAGATTGCTGGACTGGAAAACAGTGTGTGGGTAGCAATGGATTATGTAGACATCATGGTTCATGTGTTTGTCCCGGAGACACGCGAACACTATGATTTGGAACACCTGTGGGCAGATGCTCCAACGGAAGTCATACCTGATATAGCCTGATTGGCATAAGACACTCGTCTCTGTCTTACGTCTTTTGAGGGCGTTGTCATGACAGGGGGCGATGGTATTGAGAAATATAAATAGGTACATAATTATATATATCGAACAAAGTTCGACTATGGCAAAATTACCAGTAGGAGGCTTCGGACCGGACAATATGCCGAAAGGTCCGAAAATGCCACGATTCAATCTTAATTGGCTGTATGCGATAATCATCGTCATACTCGCCTATTTCTTTTTCACCGGTGGTGGAAACATAGGGAAGCAGTCATCTACGGAAGCCACATACAGCGACTTCAAGCAATTCGTGAGCCACGGATATGCATCCAAGATTGTGGTTAACAAGAGCGAATCTACCCTTAAAATGTATGTAAAGGCGGAACATGTCCGTCAGGTATTCCATGCGAGTGCCAAGCAGGTCGGTGTCAATCCGTATGTCAATGTGAATTTCGGTTCCGTTGATCAAGTGGAGAAATTTCTCGATGTGCAGCAGGCACAGAAACATTTCAACGGCAAACTCGAATATGAAGTCAGCCGCAACGGCATCTGGGAGATAATCCTTTCTTTAGGTCCGACAATATTCTTCATAGCAGTATGGATATTCATCATCCGCCGCATGAGTGGCGGTTTCGGTGGTGGAGGCTCAGCCAGTGGAGGCAGTATATTCAATGTCGGCAAGAGCAAGGCTCAGGAGTACGGCAAGGATAATCCTCACGACATAACATTCAAGGACGTTGCCGGACAGGAAGGGGCTAAGCAGGAGGTTCAGGAAATAGTGGAATTCCTGAAGAATCCCAAGAAATATACCGACCTTGGAGGTAAGATTCCTAAGGGCGCATTGCTTGTGGGTCCTCCGGGAACAGGCAAGACTCTCCTCGCCAAGGCTGTTGCCGGCGAGGCTGGAGTGCCGTTCTTCTCCATGTCAGGTTCGGACTTTGTAGAGATGTTCGTTGGTGTCGGAGCATCCCGCGTCCGTGATTTGTTCAACAAGGCAAAGGCAAAGGCTCCGAGCATCATCTTCATAGACGAGATAGACGCTGTCGGACGTGCGCGCTCCAACCATCCGGGAATGGGAGGAAATGACGAGCGTGAGAACACGCTCAACGCCCTTCTCACCGAGATGGATGGCTTCGGAACTAATTCCGGCGTGATAATCCTTGCAGCGACAAACCGTGTCGACATGCTCGACAAGGCACTTCTGCGTGCCGGACGATTTGACCGTGAGATACATGTCGAGCTTCCTGACCTCAACGAGCGTAAGGCTATCTTCAAGGTTCATCTGCGACCTGTCAAGGTAGACAAGGATCTTGACATTGAGCTCCTTGCACGTCAGACGCCGGGATTCTCAGGTGCGGACATTGCAAATGTATGTAATGAGGCAGCACTGATAGCTGCCCGTGCAGATAAGAAGGCTGTCTCTCAGCATGATTTCCTTGCTGCTGTAGACCGTATCATCGGCGGTCTCGAGAAAAAGACCAAGGTAATGACATACGAAGAGAAGAAAGCCATAGCATATCATGAGGCAGGTCATGCCACGGTAAGCTGGTTCTGCCAGTACGCTAATCCTCTTGTAAAGGTGACAATCGTGCCTCGCGGCAGGGCTCTCGGTGCCGCATGGTATCTTCCTGAAGAGCGTCAGATAACGACAAAGGAGGCCATGCTTGACGAGATATGTGCACTCCTTGGCGGCCGTGCCGCAGAGGACGTCTTCCTCGGCAGGATATCTACTGGAGCGATGAACGACCTTGAGCGTTCCACAAAGGCAGCATACTCCATGGTGGCGTATGCCGGCATGAGCGATGCCCTCCCTAATCTCTGCTACTACAATCAGGACCAGTATTCCTTCACTAAGCCATATTCCGACGCTACTGCCAGGCTTATAGACCAGGAGGTGCAGAAGATGGTGAACGAACAGTATGTCCGTGCAAAGGAACTGCTGGACAAGTACAGCGAAGGCCATAACGCACTGGCACAGCTTCTTATAGACAAGGAGGTCATCTTTGCAGAGGATGTCGAGCGCATCTTCGGCAAGCGCCAGTGGACTTCACGCTCAGAGGAAATCCTTTCCTCCGACGATGACATGGAGAAAGCCACTGACACACCCCCTGTTGTGACGGAGACACAGCAGGACGGAGATGCGACAACCGATAAAACCAATATGGACGCGTGATGCGTGTAAATATCAAAATACTATGACTGACAAACAGAAAAACCTGATAGTGAGGACCATAACGGGTGTGCTCTTTGTGGCTACCCTGGTCACCTGCTTTCTGAAACCGGCATCAATGGTATTCCTTTTCACACTGATAACGGGAATGTCCATGTGGGAGTACACAGGACTTGTGAACAATAATGTGAATAATGTCTCCGTAAACCGTTTAATCTCGACTGCGGCAGGCATGTTCCTCTTCCTCGCGACCTCCGCTTTCGTCAGCGGAATGTCCACGGCCGAAGTGTTCATACCTTATCTGCTTACAATCGTATATCTTCTTGTCAGCGAGCTGTACACGGGAAATCCTGACCCGCTTGCCGACTGGGCATATACAATGATGGGGCAGATGTATATTGCAGTGCCGTTCTCGACGATAAATATCCTTGCCTTTCAGAATGTGGACGGATATGTCGAGTACCAGTATCTGTTGCCTCTGAGTGTCTTCATCTTCTTGTGGACCAACGATACAGGTGCCTATTGCTCTGGCTCGCTGTTTGGAAAGCATAAGCTGTTCCCACGTATCTCGCCGGCAAAGTCATGGGAAGGAAGTGTCGGCGGCGGAATCTTTGTCGTTGCAGTAGCGGCACTCATAGGCTATTTCTCATACGTATGGGCAGCATTCAGTGACCCTCTGCCATTGACATCGTATATAGCGAAATGGGTAGGACTGGGCATAGTCGTTGCCGTCTTCGGCACATGGGGCGACCTCGTGGAGTCGCTCATCAAGCGCACCATAGGCATAAAGGATTCGGGAAACATACTTCCCGGCCACGGAGGAATGCTCGACCGCTTCGATTCCTCGCTTCTTGCCATCCCTGCCAGTGTGATATATCTCTATGCCCTCCAGTATTTCATGCCGTGAATCTTTCGGGTGTGTCCCGGGAACGATGCTTTTCTGTCTTCCTGGAACACACCCGAACTGTTTTCATGCATGGCCTTACGATTGTGATACATAGACAGTAGTGCAATCGTATGGCGTTTACACTATATCTGAAAACATAAAAATAATTACAATGTATACAGAAAAGTTATTGGCGTTTCTTGACGCCTCTCCAGTCAATTTCCTTGCAGTGAAAAACGTATGTGATACGCTTGACAGGAGCGGATATACGCGAGTGGATGCCGGAGACCGTCTGCCGTCTGTAAAACCAGGCGACAAACTGTACATGACAAAGAACGATTCTTCTGTCTTCGCCTTCCATATCGGCCGCCGTAGCCTCGGCGATGCCGGTTTCAGGATGATATGTGCCCACAGCGACTCTCCTACATTCCGTATCAAGCCTAACGCCGAGATACGCTGCGAGAAGGGGATAGTGAAGCTGAACACAGAACTGTATGGAGGTGCGATAATGTCTACATGGTTTGACAGGCCGTTGTCCCTCGCCGGACGTGTGATACTGCGCACTGCCGACCCTATGAAGCCGGAGACACGCCTCCTGCATATCCAGCGTCCGCTTCTGCAGATATCCAATCTCGCCATACACTTCAACCGTCAGGTGAATGAAGGTGTGGGCCTTTCAAAGCAGAAGGATATGCTCCCGATAATGGGCATCGTGAACGATGAACTCGAGCGCGACGGCATGCTCATGACGGCTGTCTGCAACGCGCTGAACGCCGATATTGCTGCTGATGCTCCACGGATAGAGGCAAAAGATATCATCGATTTCGACCTGTATCTTTACGATACGACTCCTGCGTGTCTCTTCGGCATGCACAATGAGTTTATTTCCGCTGGCCGACTTGACGACCTCTCCATGGTGCACGCCGGCATGGAAGCCATGGTAAGTTCCTGTGATACAGTGCCAGAGGTGACGAATGTCCTCGCAATATTTGACAATGAAGAGACAGGCTCGCAGACCAAGCAGGGCGCAGGCAGTCCGTTCCTCATGTCGCTCATAGAGCGTCTTGTCCTTGCGCAGGGCGGTACGGCAGAGGATATGTACCGCGCCGTGGAGCACGCTTTCATGATAAGTGCCGATAATGCCCACGCTTGGCATCCGAACTATTCGGAGAAGTATGACCCGACAAATCATCCTACCCTCGGCGGCGGTCCTGTGATAAAGTTCAATGCTGCTCAGAAATATGCCAGTGATGCCGTTTCTGCAGTGGTATTCCAGCAGATATGCGAGCGTGCTGGAGTGCCTTGCCAGCGATTTGTCAACCACAGTGATGTCGCCGGAGGCTCTACCCTTGGCAATATCCTTGCGTCCTCCCTTCCTCTCCGCGGCGTGGACATGGGCAATCCTGTGCTCGCCATGCACAGCGTCCGCGAGACAGGTTCGGTAGCAGACCATGAGTATTGCACTGAGGCTTTCATCGAGTTCTACAATGGGAAGATGTAACTTGTGACAGTAATCGCCATGTTTCTGAAGGATGATATGTCATGACTCGTGAAAAATGGCTGCTGGTTGTAGAAGATAGTGATAACCAGTCTTTTGTGGATGTACGAAAACAGACCTGATAAAGTGTCACCTTTTACCGAGTAAGAGGTGACACTTTATATTATAATAGGTGACACTTGACAGAATGAAAGGTCACCATCTTCACAATCTCTTGTGAGGGAGGGATTTTGAGAAACAGACAGGTAGCTTAAAAAAAAACAGACGGGTTGGATATCCATGCGTGAATATCCAACCCGTTTTTGTTGTCGTTATACTTGTAATGAGACAGGCGAGAAAGCCTTTCTTCCTTAGTATTCCTCATCATCGAGGTCATCGACAGTGATGTCAAGATCCTCAGGCTTCGCATCGATTGTCGTGCGGTAGCTTTCGGCTGTGAGAGCATCCTCGTCGAGCTCATCGTCCTCGTCAGGCATATTGTATGTATCCTCCGGCAGGTCTATGTCCTCGTTGTCGCTGTCCTCATCGTCAAAGCGAGAGCGGTTGTCGTCACCGAAGAGTATGGAATGCTTCTCTACCTTCGGCTTTGCCTTGGCAAAGATAGCCTCAACCCATGAGCCCTTTTCTATCTCGAGAACCTCAAATCCGTCATTGACCTTCATCTCGTACATGCCGCCCTTTTTCTTCAGACGGTCCTTAGGCAGAGTGGTGGTGCTGATATCGAAGCCGTGCTCTATGATGTCACGTATGCCCTGTGACAGCGAGTCCCATCCGCCGCCGAAGTTGCGTTCCAGCACTTCTACGAGCTTTGCTGCGGATATGTGCGTGATATTCTCATAGGAAAGGTCTGTGACACGGTTTATGGCGCGCTTCTTAATGCCCCATTTCTTTGTTCCCTCTCCGTAAGGCAACTCCGCGACGGTCATGCCGCGCGCCTCGTATTTCTTTATTACCTCCGGCTTGTCAACTTTAAGTTCCTCAAGTTCAAACGCACCATGCAGTATGTCCATATAATGGCGTCCGTTTTCCCGGATATCATCCTCCTTCTCGGCGGCCTGCCAAAGGCTCACGACATCGTTCTCCTGCAAGTCCCATGCATTGCCTTTTGTCACATTGGCGAGGGAAGATATTCCTTCCTGATTGCTGTTTTTCGTCATATATGTTTTCTGTTTTGTTAAATTTGGATGCAAAGGTAAGACTTTAATAATGTATTTGCAAGATTTTAGATTATATTTTTTGTTAATTCGTGTTTATTTCTTAATTTTGCAAAGAGAAATTATCCGTACAGTACAGACCGTAAAAAAGCAATCAAAACAGTCCATGAGCCAGCCATTAGCAGAACGCATGCGTCCGCGCAATCTCGACCAGTATATAGGCCAGCAGCATCTTGTAGGTAAAGGTGCTGTGCTGAGAAACATGATTGAGGCGAAGCGCATCTCCTCCTTTCTTCTGTGGGGACCTCCTGGTGTCGGCAAGACCACATTGGCTCAGATAGTGGCGACACAGATGGAAGTGCCTTTCTACACCCTGAGCGCAGTGACGAGCGGAGTCAAGGATGTGCGTGAAGTGATACAGAAAGCCGAGGGCAACAGGTTTTTTCAGACGGCAAGCCCGATACTCTTCATAGACGAGATACACCGTTTCTCCAAGTCACAGCAGGACTCTCTCCTCGGGGCTGTGGAGAAAGGCACGGTGACCCTTATCGGCGCGACGACAGAGAATCCGTCGTTTGAGGTCATACGCCCGTTGCTCTCGCGTTGCCAGCTCTATGTGCTGAAATCATTGGAGAAGGAAGACCTGCTGAAGCTTCTTGACCGTGCCATACATGAGGATGCCGTCCTCTCGCAGAAGAAGATAGAGGTGCGCGAGAGCGATGCCTTGCTGAGATACAGCGGCGGTGATGCCCGCAAGTTGCTCAATATCCTCGAAGTCGTGGTCGAGGCGGAAGGAAGCGACGACATTGTAATCACTGACGAGACGGTAGCCATGCGCCTGCAGCAGAATCCTCTTGCATACGACAAGGACGGGGAGATGCACTATGACATAATCTCCGCCTTCATAAAGAGCATCCGCGGCAGTGACCCTGATGCCGCGCTCTACTGGATGGCAAGGATGATAGAGGGTGGGGAAGACCCGCAGTTTATCGCGCGCCGCCTGATAATCTCCGCCTCCGAAGACATCGGACTTGCCAATCCTAATGCCCTTCTCCTCGCCAACGCCGCCTTTGACGCTGTCATGAAGATAGGATGGCCCGAAGGGCGTATACCTCTTGCCGAGGCAGTAGTGTATCTTGCTACCTCGCCTAAGAGCAATTCGGCATACAACGGTATAAACGCTGCCTTGGGACTTGTCCGAGAGACTGGCAATCTGCCCGTACCTCTCCATCTGCGCAATGCACCTACTAAACTGATGGCAGAGCTCGGCTACAGTGACGGCTATAAGTATTCCCACAACTATCCCGGACATTTCGTGCGCCAGCAGTTCCTGCCCGATGAGTTGCAGGAGGCACGTCTCTGGCACGGACAGCACAATCCTGCCGAAGAGAAGTTGTATCAGAATATGGTAAACTGCTGGGGAGACCGATATAAGGAATAATCGGAAAGACTGTATGCGCATACCATGCTTTATTGTGTTTTATGCGCATAATTAAATAATATTAACGTTGTCAAGGGCTTAAAATTTGGAATATTGGACAAAAAACAGTAAATTTGCAGATGATTTCGGTGT
>JAIDEM010000049.1 GCA_029054825.1 Prevotella sp.
GCCGTCATGGCAGACGCCGCATGGGTGCTTGTGATAAAGGACTTCCTGAAGAAGAAGAAAGCATAATACAGGCATGATATACAATAATATCAGGAAAAGACTGTCAGCTCTCGACGGCCGTACGCTGACCGTCGTGAAGAACTCTGTGGCGACAGCCATGATGAAAGCGGGCATACTGGCCTGCTCCCTGATAATGGTACCTATCACCCTTGACTATCTCGACACGGAGAACTACGGCATCTGGATGGCCATGACGTCCATACTGTACTGGTTTGCCTTCTTCGACATCGGACTGGGCAACGGCATGCGCAACTATCTTGCCGAAGCCATCTCACGCAATGACTACAGACAGGCGCGGGCTTATTTCAGTACCGCAATGTTCCTCCTCTCCATCATAGCAGTCATCATAGGCGTGGTATCCATCTTTGCCATATTCAGGCTTGACCTCAACCATATATTCAACACCCACGCCGTAGACGGCAGGTCGCTGGCCATGGTGATGACCGTCGCCGTGACATTTTCTCTCATGCAGTTTGTCGTGAAAAACATAGGCATGGTCTACATAGCCATGCAGAGATACGCTGTCAACGACTTCATCACATTCGTCAGCCACATACTCTCCGCGGCAGTGATATATGTCATCACCAAGACCACAGAGCCCAGCCTGATATACATCGTCACGGCGATAACGGGAATCCCCGTGGTCATATTCCTGCTCGCCGCCATACCTCTCATAAGGCAACACCCGGAGCTCAGTCCCGATTTCAGGAGCGTGGACACGAGCATAGCGAAGAGGATAGTAGGCAAGGGACTCGGCTTTTTCGTCATACAGATAACAAGCTGCCTCGTCATTTTCGGTTCGGCGAATATCCTCATATCACATTACTGCGGTCCTGAGCAGGTGACGGTGTACAACATCGCGTACAAGATATTCAACATGCTCATCATAGCCTATACCATCATCCTGTCGCCGCTGTGGAACGCATATACCGATGCGGCGGTAAAGGGCGACTACGTCTGGATAAGGAAGATATTCAGGAAGTCGGTGCTCCTGTGGCTGGCAAGCGTGGTTCTCGGCCTGATGATATTGTCCGTGAGCGGATTCTTCTTCGAGAAGTGGATAGGGGACAGCGTCAGTGTACCTATCGGCGTGTCAGTCTCTGTACTGGCATACGTCTGCATGTTCAATTTCAACAACTGCGTCACCTACCTGATAAACGGACTCAACAAGATACGTGTACAGATAATCACATCCATAGCAGGCACAGCCCTGTATCTTGCGGCGGTATGCATCTTCATGAAGGGAGAATACGGCATCTACGGCATATCCGTAAGCATGTGTGCCGCCTACCTGCTCATGTCACTTGTACATCTGTACCAGTGCAGGCTTCTTGCCAACAACAAGGCACACGGCATATGGAACAAGTAAGAGAATCCTTATGGAAAAGAAAATACCGGACATGAACAATAAAGTCAGCGTCATAACGGTCGTGTACAACGACATCCTGAACATCCGCAGGACGATGGAGAGCTTCTTCGCACAGACATGGGCGGAGAAGGAATACATCGTGATAGACGGCGGCTCCACCGACGGTACGGCAGACATCGTACGCGAGTATGCCGACAGGCTGGCATACTGGTGCTCCGAGCCTGACGGCGGCATCTACGAGGCCATGAACAAGGGTGTGGAGCATGCCACGGGCGGCTGGATAAACATACTCAACAGCGGTGACGCGTACGTCTCGGAGACAGCTCTCGAAGATGTCTTCAAGGCGGCAGGGGATACGGATGCCGACGTGATATACTGCAACAGCATCGAGGTGCATCCCAAGTTCAAGTACAACCGCTTCGCAGATGCCGACACGTCGAGACTGGACTACATACCTGTATTCCGGCACGGCTCTTCGCTGATAAAGGCCTCCGTGCATAAAAGCCATCTCTATGATGTCTCGAAGAAGAAGACGCTGGGATACTCGCTCGACTGGGAGATGCTCCACAGGCTTTACCGGGAGGGATTCACATTCAGGAAGGCAGATGTCTTCCTTGAGGAATATCTTCTCGAAGGAGTGTCCAACCGTCCTTACAGGAACCTCTGGTACAACTACAGGATTACCTCCGGCGGGAAACTCTGCATGAAGAAACTGCTGTTCATGCTCGTGCAGATGCTTAACGTGCTGAAGCAGAGCTGTCCCGTGACGGAGTTTGCCTATGCCCTGATACTTGAGTATCTCATAAACGGCATCTGTCCCCACATACCGTTCTGGACACTGCGCCGCCCGTTGCTAAGGCTCGGCAAGATGAAGATAGGCAAAGGCTCGTTCGTCATGAGGAAATGCTACATTATGAACGCCAACTTCCTTACGATAGGAAAGTACAGCCATATAAACAGAGGATGCCTTGTCGACGCCCGCGGCAGGATAACCATAGGAGACAACGTCTCCGTATCCCATAACGTAAGCATCGTCACGGGAAGCCACGATGCCATGTCGCCCGACTATGTGGGAGTATTCAAGCCAATAGTGATAAAGGACTATGCCTGGCTCGGTGTCGGCTGTACAGTGCTCCAGGGAGTGACCATAGGGCGCGGGGCCGTGGTCGCCGCAGGGGCCGTGGTGACAAAGGATGTCGGCGACTACGAGATAGTCGGCGGCATACCGGCAAAGAAGATAGGGGAGCGTCCACAAGACCTCGACTACCGTTGCCACGGATGGGCATGGTTCACATAAAGCATACAGATGATATATTCCATTCCATACCTGATATTTCTCTTCTTCCTTCTTTTCCTTGCCGTCGTCATCAGCGAGAGGAAAGAAGACGAACAGCTGTGCCACAACATCGAGAAGCTGGGCATAGCCTCGTTCCTCGTGTTCTTCGGATGCAGGGGATACATCTGGCACGACTGGACCGTATACACTTCCTATTTCGACAAGGCTTCATGGAGCGACCTTGTAAACTACAACTACTTCAAGCACCAGGAACCGCTGTGGTTTGTCTTCCAGATGGCATGCAAGACCGTCGTGAACAATTACTATGCCTTCGCCTTTATATGCAGCCTTATAAACACGGTACTCCTTGTACGGTTCTTCAAGAGATACAGCATAAGCCTCATGTTCGCCCTTGCGACGTACGTGGCATTCAGCGGCTTCGAGATATCCATAAACCTCATGCGCAACTCCATGGCGATGTTCATCGTGCTCAACGCCATACCGTACATAGAGGAGAGGAAGATAGGCAAGTACATGCTTGCCTGCGCCGTGGCATCGGGCATACATCTGTCGTCACTTGTCTATATCCCGCTGTATTTCATACTTGACCGACGGATAAACAAATGGGTGTTCATTGCGCTTGTCGTGGCATGCAATGCCATACTCTTCTCAAACATAGCCATAGTGCTGAAACTTATAGAAGCCATAGGCTTCGACAACGAGATTCTTGAAGCGAAGATAAATGTCTACTCAGACTTCGGCATGTATGCCGGCTCACGCTTCGTGCTGCTGCAGCGATTCCTCATCTGCCTGATGGTTTTCCTCTATTACGACAAACTCAACGAGATGTCAAGAAGCAACAGGATATTCATCAACGCCCTGCTGATATATATTATGGGGACATATCTCACAAGCGAGTTCTCGGAGATGAGCAACCGTATCGGCATACTGTTCTCGTTCTCGTTCTGGATACTGTGCGGATACCTCACAAAGTGCTGCTACTATATCAACAACAGACGGCTCTTCATGGGCTTCATGGGCTTCGTGTTCATGTTCAATACATATATAACCACATCGGAGAACATCAAGGAATACCAGAACTGGCTGTTCGGCACGGCAGAGTCTTATGAGGCCAAGCGCAATTTCTATAACAAGAACTTCATGGAGAACAAACAGATAGACTCGAACAAGAAATGAAAGTAGCATATATTTCCCTGAGCGTGTTTGCGGACTGTGACATCCCGCTGCTCAATGCCCTGAGGGAAAAGGGCATTGATGTGACATACTATCTTATCATGTCTGACAGGAACAGGCAGGGGACCGTCATAGACATACATTCCATGAAGACGGAGGCAAGGGTATATCCGGCTTCGGAGTATCCGGAACTGAAAGCCATAGAGAGACTTACAGACCTCGGACGGATGAGGATAGTGAACATGCCTGTGGCACACAACTATTCGTGGACATCATTCGTCCTCGCACACAGGTTCAGGAAAGAGCTGAAGGCAGACGGCTTCGACATCATACACTTCACATGGCCATTCGACTACTGCTTCTTCGGGCTGTACGGTCTCGACACGCCAATGCTGCATACCGTACACGACCCTATACCACACTCCAGCGACGAGAAATTCATATATAACCTGCAGCGTAGGGCAGCAATGAGACGTGCCGATTATTTCATGCTGCTCAACAACACCCAGAAAGAGCAGTTCAAACAGAGATACTCCATCGCCGACGACAGAATATTCAGTTCCAGACTCAGCATATACACCCACCTTGCAGACCATAAGCCCGGAGCATCGCTGTATGACAAGCCTTATATCCTCTTCATGGGAAGCATCAATCCGCATAAAGGCATAAGATACCTGTGCGAGGCTATGGAGGAAGCGCGCAAGGCACATCCTGACCTGCAACTGGTAATTGCCGGAAAGGGAGCGTTTGACTTCAATATAGAAGACTATACAAGCCGTGGATATGTGAAGCTCATGAACCGATTCATAGAAGTCGGCGAACTGGTGACTCTCGTACATCACTCACAGTTCGTATGCTGCCCTTATATAGATGCCACACAGAGCGGCGTCATAATGTCGGCGTTCGCCCTCTGCAAGCCTGTACTTGCCACAAGGACAGGAGCATTGCACGAAATGATAGAAGACGGCAGGCACGGAATGCTCGTCCCTCCTCGAGACAGCCACTCACTCGCCCAAGCCATAATAAGGATGAACAGCAGCGAAGTGCTGGAAGGCATGACGGGAAACATCATACAAGACTACTGCCACGGCGACAAGTCGTGGGGCACTTTGGCCGACAAGCTGATAGACTGCTATCAGCTCATGATAAAAGAAATAAGCAGACGAAGCCATATATGATTTGTATCTCCTTTCTTGGTCATGCGACATTTTTTTAGTATATTTGTCGCAGATTTTGCGGTGTTATCCGAATAAGAACGTCGCATGAACCCAGATATGATGACCGGTTTGGGGTAAACTATTGATTTATGTACATACACGAGCAAGACAACTGGACGGACTTCCGATGGGCAGACAGGGACATAGCCTTGTTGCTGGACGAGGTGACACGCGAGCAGGGCAGGCTGTACGGAAGATTGGACGGTCTTGGATTTGAGGGACAGCTGCAAGCAATGGCAGAGAATCTGACACGCGATGTTGTCTTCTCGTCCGAGATTGAAGGTATCAGTCTGAATGTCGAAGAGGTCCGCTCCTCGATAGCGCGCAGGCTCGGCATTGAGAATCTGAAACATGCCGCACCGTCTCATTACGTAGACTCTGTTGTCGCTGTGATGATGGAAGCATTGAAGAACTTTGACAAGCCGCTGACGAAAGAAAGGCTGTGTGCCTGGCAATCAACATTCTTCCCTACAGGATACAGTGACGGTGCGCAGATAGAGACAGGCAAATACCGCACACACGAGGAGCATATCGTCTCCGGCTATCTGGGGCGTGAGAGAATCCATTATATTGCTCCCCATCCGAAGAAGATAGAAGAAGAGATGTCAAGATTCCTGGACTGGTTCAACACGGAGAAACATATATCCCCGGTCATCAGTTCGGCGATAGCTCATTTCTGGTTCGTCTCCATTCATCCGTTCGAAGACGGCAATGGCCGTCTTGCCCGCATTGTGGGAGACATATATCTGGCGCGAGGAGATAAAAGCCGGTTCAGGTTTTATAACATGTCCTCTGAAATCAACCGTGACAAGAGCCATTATTACGACGTGCTGGAACGCACCCAACGAGGCGATGGAGATATAACGGAGTGGATAGTCTGGTACTTGCAGACATTACTGCGCTCCATTAAGGATGCCAATACCTTGGTCAGCACTGTATTAAACAAAACTTTCTTCTGGCTTCACACCTCCGACATACCACTTTCCAAGCGTCAGACGGAAACGCTGAACCTGTTTCTCGACGGATACGAGGCAAAGATCACGACCAAGAACTGGGCTGAGCTGAACAAATGCTCCAAAGACACAGCCATCCGCGACATTCAGGATCTGGTGGACAAGGGTATTCTCCGTGTAGATATCCCAGGGGCGAAGCGCCCCAGTTATTCCATCTGCCATGGCCCTGTCTCGTCCGATATCCTGTCTTTGTTTTCCGATGTGGATATAGAGGAGGAAGATGGCAATCCAGTCATGTATGCCACTTTTCAAGGGAAACATGTAAAGGAAAGAATACTGAAACTGGACGCAGAAAGGTACAAGAGGGGAGACATTCCATTAGACCATCTACTGGTAAAATATATGTCGTATCTCATAAAATAAGATTAACAATGAAGCCACAATTAATAGCTTTCTATTTACCACAATACCATCCTACAAAACATAACGACCTGTGGTGGGGGAAGGGATTCACGGAATGGACTAATGTAGCTAAGGCGCGCCGTCTGTTTCCAGGACATTACCAGCCGAAAATCCCTGCCGACCTCGGCTTCTATGACCTGCGTACACCGGAAGTGCGCGCAGAACAGGCAGCGCTTGCGAGAGAGGCAGGCATAGACTGTTTCTGCTATTACCACTACTGGTTTGAGGACGGACACGAAGAACTGGAACGCCCTTTCAACGAAGTGGTGGAGTCCGGGAAGCCAGATTTCCCTTTCTGTCTGTGCTGGGCAAACGAGTCATGGTACAAGAAATTCTGGAACAATGACGGAGCACTGGTTGACAAGAAAATCCTGGCAGAGCAGAAGTATCTTGGAGAAGATGACGACACGAAACATTTCTACTCCCTGCTGAAGGCGTTCAAAGACAAGAGATATCATAAGGTGAACGGCAAGCTGCTCTTTGTCATCTACCAACCGCTGGAGTTCAAGGAGGCACGGCGATTCATGAACCTCTGGCAGAGGCTGGCAAAGGAAAACGGGCTTCCGGGGTTCCATTTCGCGGCGTTCACCTATTTCGCCGACACGAAAGGGGAGGAAATCCTCCGCCTTGGCTTCGACAGTGTGGTATCGTGCCGTCACAACAGGGACAAGATACACAATAGGGCATGGCTCCTGCGGAAGATAGCCAGTGTATTGCTGAGATGCCCGAGAATGATAAGATACAAGACTATATGGCCACGCCTCATAAGCGACCTGGAACGGCGAGACAACAGATACATACCTGTCATGATGCCTAACTGGGACCATACGCCGCGAAGCGGAAGAAACGGCGACCTGTTTCTCGGCTCTTCACCCGAAGAGTTCAAGAAACATTGTAAAGACGTACTGTCGTCAATAAAGGACAAAGAACTGCCCGTTTGCTTTATAAAGTCATGGAACGAGTGGGGTGAGGGCAATTACATGGAACCGGACATGAGATACGGCAAGGGATATATCAATGCCTTGAAAGAAGCCTTGGCCGAACTATTCTGAACTGAACTTATGAAGATAGTATACGACAACATAATATATGCACTCCAGCGGTGCGGCGGAATCTCCGTCGTA
>JAIDEM010000005.1 GCA_029054825.1 Prevotella sp.
GGCTCCGGCAAGACCCGTGTGTTGACGTATAAGATAGCGTATCTTATAGAGCAGGGACTTGCCCCTTGGAACATCCCTGCCCTGACCTTTACCAACAAGGCCGCCAACGAGATGAAACAGCGCATAGGACAGCTTGTCGGCGAAGACTGGGCGCGGCAGATACACATGGGCACGTTCCATTCCGTCTTCTCCAGGATATTGCGTGCAGAGGCAGAGAAAGTGGGGTACACTTCCTCTTTCACCATATATGACGAGAGCGACTCGCGCTCGTTGCTCCATTCTATAATAAAGGAGTTCGGCCTTGACGACAAGGTATACAAGTCATCAACGGTGCATAACCGCATCTCGATGGCTAAGAACAATATAGAGTTGCCAAGGGATTATGCCTCAAACGGCAGTTACACCGACCGTGACAAGAATACCGGCATGGAGCGTATGCCGCGTATATACGAGGAGTATCAGAACCGCCTCAGACAGTCGAATGCAATGGATTTTGACGATCTCCTCCTTTATACATATATCCTTTTCAAGCAGAACGAGCCTGTACGCGAGAGCTACGGCAGGAGATTCAAGTTTGTTCTTGTAGACGAGTATCAGGACACGAATGCCGTACAGCAGAAGATTGTCCTGCAGATAGTGCGCGACCATCACCGTGTGTGTGTCGTAGGCGATGACGCACAGTCCATATACGGCTTCCGTGGTGCAAAGATTGACAATATACTGGATTTCCAGCAGCAGTTCGGAAACGGACATGACAGTGTGGCAAAGGCCGGGCAAGACTCTTCTGATTCAGGTGCGCGCTTGTTCAAACTTGAGCAGAACTACCGTTCGACGCAGTGTATAGTCCAGGCAGCCAACAGCCTTATCGACCACAATCAGCGGCAGATAAAGAAGAATGTGTATTCAAACAACGGCAAGGGGGACAAACTGCAGCTCAAATATTGCTATTCAGACCGTGAGGAAGCCGTCATCGTTGCCAAGGACATCCGGCGCTTCATTCGTAACGAGGGGGCAGGGTATGGCGACTTTGCGATATTGTACAGGACAAACGCGCAGTCACGTACATTCGAGGAGCAGTTTCGAAAGGATAGCATACCGTACCGCATATATGGCGGACTTTCATTTTACCAGCGTAAGGAAATCAAGGATATCATCGCATACTTGCGTCTTGCCGTCAACGTACATGACGAGGAGGCCTTGAACCGTGTAATCAATTATCCTGCACGCGGCATAGGCAAGACCACGCTGGATAAGGTGAAGGCATTGGCAAGAAGTCTCTCCGTCTCTCCATGGGAGATAGTGAAGAATCCTGTGACGTACGGGCTTGAAGTCAACAGGGGGACTGCGGCAAAGCTTGTTGTGTTTGCAGAGATGATAAGCGGTTTTGCTGAGTCTGTGGACACTGAGGACGCTTATAACC
>JAIDEM010000050.1 GCA_029054825.1 Prevotella sp.
CCATCGTGACAATGTCCGTACAAACCCTGATGTAGTCTCCGGCGTCTGGGAGTCACAACTGACAGACATTTCCGCAGTGACTTCCGCCTTGACCGCCAGTGCAACATTCACCGCAGACGAATGGAGCGAGAACGAAGTATGGAGCGACCAGTCGAAGATGCTCAGCAGTCTTGTCTCGTCACAAGGCATAGAGGTCAACAAAGTGCTCAGCAGATGGCTGACAATGAGTATTCCGCCAATTCCTCCGGCATTCACCCACAACAATCACATCTTCATACTCGCCATGAGAGACGGCACGTTTGCAGCCCTGCAACTTGCCGACTACATCGGCCCTAACGGTACGAAATGCTGTCTCACGATAAACTACAAGTATCCGCTATGATAAAAGAAGCATACATCGGTCTCCTCTTCGCATCATGTACAATGCCTGTGCAGGCACAGAATGACAGTATCTGGCGCGACATGGACCTCGACCAGATAGTCGTAACAGGCACAAGAACGCCAAAGACTCTCAAGGATGCCCCTATACAGACTCGTGTCATCTCTGCCGCAGACATCGCGAAATCTGACGCTACAAATATCGAGGACCTGCTGCAACAGGAGCTTCCTGGCATAGAGTTCTCATACGCCATGAACCAGCAGGTGAACATGAACCTGTCGGGATTTGCAGGGCAGAGCGTGCTGTTCCTCATCGATGGAGAGCGCATAGCTGGAGAGACAATGGACAATATCGACTTCACACGTCTTTCCATGGCGAACATCGAGCGCATCGAGATAGTAAAAGGCGCAGCATCAGCCCTGTACGGTTCAAATGCAGCAGGTGGCGTGGTGAACATCATCACACGACGGACAAAAGAACCTTGGTCTCTGCATCTCGATGCAAGACTTGCCGAGCATGACAGCCAGCGATACAACATGGTCTTCGGACTGCACAGAGGTATTGTCTCCAATGCGCTGACTGTATCGCGTACATCGTCAGACAATTATTCCGTCTACAACAAGGATAACAATCCTGCCACAAGCACCTTCTCACAAGTTTATGGAGACAAGACGTGGAACATCAAGGACAATTTCGCCATTGACATAAGCAAGAACTTCCAGATTCTCGGACGTGCCGGATACTTTTTCCGCACTGTGGAGAGAAACATCGATACACCAGAACGCTACCGCGGATACACCGCCGGGCTGAAAGCTCTGTGGAATCTTTCCGAGAGGGATAACATCGAACTGGCGTATTCCTTTGACCAATACGACAAATCGCTATTCCAAAAGATGAAGAATCTGGATATACGCAACTATTCCAATGTACAGAATATCACGCGTATGCTGTACAGTCACAGGTTCGGAACGGACGACATGCTGACCGTTGGAGGTGACTACATGTACGACTACCTCATGAATAACAATCTTGACGGTGACCGCCATCAGGAGTCTTTCGATATCTTCGCACAGTATGACTGGCGCATAAACAAGCTGTGGGAGGTCGTCGGAGCCATGCGCTATGACCATTTCTCTGACGGAGGGATGTCACGCGCCACACCGAAACTGTCTGTACGATACAATCCTCTCCGCAATTTCACCATGAGAGCCTCCTACGGCATGGGCTTCCGCGCACCGACTCTGAAGGAGAAATACTATGACTTTGACATGGCAAACATCTGGATTGTGCTTGGCAACAAGGACCTGAAGGCCGAGACAAGCCACAATTTCAACATCTCTGCCGACTATGTCAAAGGACCGTACAACTTCACCATAGCCGGATACTATAACAAAGTGAGCAACAGAATCACTACGGGAGTGCCGTACTATCTGCCAGGAGACGACCGCCAGCTTTATCTCGACTATGTAAACATCGGCAAGATGAATGTCTACAACATCGAGGCCACGGCACAGGCAAGATGGCATAACGGCATCGGGGCAAGACTCTCGTATGTCTTCTCGCACGAAGACACCGAGGCAAGTGTCAACCAGTACATGCCTACAAGGCCGCATTCACTCACGGCGCGTGTGGACTGGGACAAACAGTTCTGCAAGAATCTCGGACTTAATATAGCTTTGTCAGGACGCGCAATGTCGTCGGTTGACAATACGGAATATATCGACATGTACGACATAAGCAAAGGCACTGCCACTGTAAGCTATCCGGCATATTCACTCTGGAAACTGCAGTTATCCACACGTATCATGTCTTTCGCGCAGGTCAGCGTCACTCTCGACAATCTCCTTGACTACCGTCCGGACTATTATTACTACAACGCTCCTCTCACGACAGGCTTCAATGCCATGATAGGAGTATCACTGGACATAGACAAGATACTCTGATTAACAACATACATATATATTATCCCGAATCGGTCATTAGATTTGGGATTATATAGCGCAAGCTGGCAGGCATCATGACCGAGATGTCCGCTATGCCCTTGGCTTGCCTTCATACAAGATTCATTAACGATAAAAACGGAAAAACAATGAAAAAGCATTACGGTAAGACACTCGGAAGTTTCCTCATCGTGCTTCTCCTCATGCCGCTCGGTCACGCACTCATGATACTCATGGAGCATCATCTCTCGCCTGAAGCCCTGCATTACAGCGCCTTCTTCATGGGATTTGCCGGCCTCGTGATAACAATCATCGGCGCATTGCAGAAGGGCGACACAAAGCAGACCATCTGGGGCATAACGGGAGCCATGCTGTTCTGGACCGGATGGGTGGAGTTCCTTCTTGCATACTACGCACAGCGCTACGGTGCACACTGCGACCTCGTGGGTTCCGGCATCGTGCAGACCACCTCACAGTATATAGACGGTATCGCTGTAGGTCATGACTTTCTCATCAACGGCGAGCCGCTTGAGGCATTCAGCCGTGCCGAACTGAAGGCTCTGCGCGGTTCACGGCCGGAATATCTCATCATGCCTGCTACTTTCGGCATGTGGATGATGTTCATGGTACTGTACCTTTTCTGCTCACGCACAGGATGCAACTTCATGCTGTGGATACAGAAGCATTGCGGCATAGAGGGAAATATAGAGCTCCGTCCGATGGCACACCATGCCAGCATCGTGGTGTTCATGGAGTGGAACATCATGATGTGGGGAACATATCTCCTGCTGATGTTCTGCTATGACCCTATATTCCTCGGCAGTTCACACCCCGTAACGCTTGCCATAGGAGCAGTGGCACTCGCTGCTTCCGTGCTCATGCTACGCAAACAGCTCCGTATAGGTGCGTGGGGAAGGAACATACGGTTTGCACTCGCAACGGTACTTGTCTTCTGGACATTCGTGGAAGTGGCGGCACGCAACGGTCTTTTCAAGGAGATATGGGTAGACCCGATGGGACATATTGTTGAGATGTCCATCATCCTTGTGACCTTCATCGCCGTGATAGCTCTATCTATCGTAATGGCAAGGAGATAAGCCGCACACCAGCTGTCAGGCTAAATCGACAGGAGCAGCAATCCACAAACATGAAGAAGGCGCGTCACAGACTAAAACTGTGTCGCGCCTTCTTCGTATTCTGACATCAGAAGATGCTCTCCGTCAAATACCGCGTATGTAAACTGTGTTATCCAATCTCCGAGAATCAACATGCGCTTGTCTGCCGCAAGCATCAGGTCCAGCTCGATATGACGATGTCCGTAGATACAATAGTCGACATCGGGATGCGTGGCAAGATACTCCTTGGAGTACAGGACAAGATGTTCTTTGTCCTCACCGAGATACTCAAGTTCCCCGGAACTGTTGTAGCGGCTTGCCACATTACCGTTGAACCGTGTGCCTTCCGCTCCTCGTCCTGACACCTCACGCTCCTCCGCCACCTGGCGCTCGCGTTTCATGCGTGAATGCTTCGCCCATGTAAGCCCGAGCCACATTGACACCCGCGGATGGAAAAGCGAGAATAGTTTCTGGCATGTCCTGTTATGGAATATTCCTCGCAACATCTTGAACTCCCGGTCCAGGTCGCCAAGACCGTCACCGTGTGCAAGATAGAACACCTTGTTGTAAATCTCCAAAGTGGCAGGTTCGCGGTGCATGATGACACCGCATTCATCTTCAAGATAACCATACATCCATATATCATGGTTACCTGTGAAGTAATGCACTTCGACACCCATATCGGTAAGTTCGGAGATTTTGCCGAGGAAACGCGTATATCCTTTCGGCACAGCATACTTCCATTCATACCAGAAATCAAACATGTCGCCGAGCAGATAGACAGCCTTCGCCGTTTCCTTTATGGAGTCAAGGAATCTGACAAGCCGGCGTTCCTGCATCCTCGGATGGGCGATTCCCCAACTGCCGAGATGTGCATCGGAAATAAAATATACCTTCTTCATGTTCATGTCCGCATTTATCGTGTTGCCGGCTTCTGCCGGTTACTGTCATTCAGGCGTGAAAGCCTCGTTGCGGCAAAGGCCACATTACGGCCTGCCCTACTCGAAACCGAGCTCTATACGTGCCTCTTCGGTCATCATGGACTTGTCCCACTCCGGTTCAAAGACCATGTTTATCGTCGCGGATGTCACTCCCACGACAGCCTCAACCTTGGTGCGCACGTCCTCAAGGATAAAGTCCGCCGCCGGGCATGACGGTGCCGTGAATGTCATGTCTATATCCAGCGTGCCATCATCGGAGAGATCTATATTGTAGATAAGTCCGAGATCATAGATGTTCACTGGAATCTCTGGGTCGTATACAGTACGGAGCACATCCACTATACGCTCCTCTATCTTTGTCTTTTCTTCTTGTGTCATAGCTTTCCGTTTTCCTGGTAACTGTAATAGTTGCCGTCTGTTATTATAATATGGTCTGCAAGATGAAGACGCATGAGTCTCAGGGCATCTCCCACTTGGCGCGTGATATTGTCATCATTACGTGATGGGCGGGCATTGCCAGAAGGGTGGTTATGCGCCAGAACCACTACCGTAGCATTACTGAGGATGGCCTGCTTCACTATCACTCTAACATCTACAGCCGTCTCCGTCAAGCCTCCCTGTGAGATGCGGACAGCATCGCCTATGAGTCTGAAATTATGATTCAAGAGCAGTATCCACGCCTCCTCCGTGGCAAGGTCCTGCATTTTCGGACGCAGATACTCGTATATCGAGTCCGCGCACGACAGGTCAAGCCGCTCCAGAGCGTTCTCCTGCTGACGGCGCTTGCCCAACTCGCAGGCGGCAAGTATGGTTATAGCCTTCGCCTCACCTATGCCGTTGTACTGTTTCAGGTCGTCTACACTCATGCGTCCGAGAGCCTTCAGCGAGTTACCGCAACCGTGCAGCACCTTCTGCATCAGTTCTACGGCATTCTCCTTAGGGGAACCCGAACCGATAAGTATGGCCAGCAATTCCGCAGATGACAAGGCCTCCGCACCGAGCCGTCCGAGTTTTTCCCTCGGCCGGTCTTCCTCGCTCCACTGATTGATATTCAGCTTGTCAGGACCGAACACCTCCGAAACTTTCCATTCTGCCATAGTATCAGTTTGGTGATTTAGTTGTTTGATGGTTTAGTGATTTTGCAGTTTAGTGATTTTTGTGGTTTGATGACTTGATTATCATACTCTTTATCCCCAATAACCTAAAACCAACAACCCACAACCTAAAACCATATAACCATATAGCCGCACAACCGTATTTCTCATTTATAAAATGTCTTGTCAAAGGCATGGAACTCATCCTTGCCCAGCACGCACCTCTGCCACCATGCATAAAGGAATCCGCAGCCATATCCCATAAGCTGCACGAAAGCGGCAACGACACTCCTTAGGCCTATGCCCAACGCCCTGTACTGTATGCCGGCATCAATGACAATAAGCAACGAATAGAGCAACAGAGGGATAAGCGGTGCGACGCAGAGCCAATACCAGCGGTGAAGAGGGTCTGGCCCCGGGCCGTAGACCATCATCAGCCTTCCTGTGAATGACAATACGAGCAGCATGGCTACGCCGAGAGTGAATGCAGCAGGGAGCATGTGAACGAGTTTCATCGTCCCAGGATGACGTTTCTCGAGATTGATGCGTGCGATACCACTGTTGTACACCTGTCTCCAGAATTTCCTGTAGTCCGCACGTCGCTTGTGCCATACCCAAGCCGTGGCGAACAGCCGTGTCTTGTAGCCAGCCTCCACTATACGGTACGAGAAATCGATGTCCTCGCCGAAGCGCATGCTGGAGAATCCTCCGAGTTCAAGATATACCTCGCGCCGTATGCCCATATTAAAGGAGCGAGGGAAAAACTTGTCGAGCCTTGTCTTTCCGCCACGTATTCCACCCGTGGTGAAGAACGAGGTCATGGAATAAGAGATGGCCTTCTGTATCGGAGAGAACGACTCATGCACGGAGTCCGGTCCACCGAAAGCATCGCACGAGGCCACGCGTTGCGCATGATTCTCGTCTGCACTGTCACCGAAAAGTTCCCTGTCGACTGCCTCCATATATCCGTCTGGCAGGACGACATCAGAGTCAAGTATCAAAAGAAAAGCTCCGGAAGCCCGTTCAGCGCCGTAGTTGCGGCTCTGACCGGGTCCGGAGTTCTGCTTGTTATAGTAATGAATATCCAGTCTGTCGGCATATTTCTTGCACACATCGCCACAGGGGACAGCAGAGCCGTCCTCCACGATGATGACTTCAAAATCCTTCATCGTCTGTCGGTCAAGGCTCTCCAAGAGCTCGCTGACCTCATCCGGGCGGTTGTAGACCGGGACTATTACCGAGTATGTCATATATCAGGCTTGTTCTAAAAAATCAAGTTTCCGATGTCCTCCATCCAGCATCCATGCCGCGGAAGACATCTTTCTATGTATTTTTTCAGAACTCCGCCTTACTCCTTCACGCGCTGTACGTAGCTGCCGTCACGTGTATCGACGACGATAAGCTCACCCTCGTTGATGAAGAGAGGCACACGTACCTCTACACCTGTCTCAAGAGTAGCCGGCTTTGTAGCATTTGTAGCAGTGTCGCCCTTTACGCCTGGCTCGGAGTGTGTGATGCGGAGAGTTGTCTTAGGAGGCATCTCTGCATAGAGCACATTGCCGTCTGTAGTGTCATAGACCACCTCCACGATGTCGTTCTCCTTCATGTAGTCAACGCCTATCACGAGATCCTTGGCGATAGGAGCCTGGTCGAATGTCTCCTGATTCATGAAGATGTAGTCCTCACCGTCTATATAGAGGAACTGGAACGGACGGCGCTCGATGCGTACATCCTCAAGTCTCTCGCCGATGTTGTAGCGGCGCTCGAGCACGCGGCCATCGCTGACATTCTTCAGCTTCACGTTCATGATGGTATTTCCCTTACCTGGCTTGCGGTGCATGAAGTCGATGCAAACCCAAATGCCTCCATCCATACGGATGGTAGTGCCCTTCTTGATGTCTTGTGACTGAACCATTGTTTCTTTTTTATGTATTACGTTTATAGATTATTCCTTGCATCCATGCCGCCGTCATGCCGTCACGACTGCCTATAAAGATACGCCTGAGGCAAACTCCATAAAGCGATACAGCGACAGCAGACAGACGCTTTATGCTTGTTTTCGGTTGCAAAGGTACTACTTTTTTCTTAAAATTCACTTATTTTTCAACGAAAATTCAATTATTTCTTGCTTATTTCAAAATAATTACGTACTTTTGCAACCCGAATTG
>JAIDEM010000051.1 GCA_029054825.1 Prevotella sp.
CTTTTGGCCAATGAGTACAGAAGAGACGCCGAAGCAGTTCATTGATGTGCTTGGCGTAGGAAAGTCATTGTTGCAGCTTACCATGCAACGTTTTAATGGTATATGTGCCCCGGAGAATGTGTGGGTCGTGACAAATGCCGCTTATGTGGAGAAAGTTCATGAGCAGTTGCCCGAGATTCCTCGTGGGAATATTCTCAGTGAGCCATGCCGTCGCAATACGGCTCCATGTATCTGTTATGTCAGCTGGCGTATAAAGGCAAAGGATCCGAAGGCCAATATCGTCGTGACTCCAAGTGACCATATCGTCACTGATACGCAAGAGTTCCAGCGTGTAATAAAGTCAGCCTTGCTGTTTACAAGCGAGAGCGATGCCATAGTCACTCTTGGAATGAAGCCGACACGTCCTGAGACAGGTTACGGATATATACAAGCAGACTTGTCTTCGAATACGGTACGCAATAAGGAAATCTTCGCAGTAGAGCAGTTCCGTGAGAAGCCGGACCTTGATACAGCCAAAGAATATGTCAAGCATAATAATTATTTCTGGAATGCTGGAATCTTCGTATGGAGTGTGTCGACTATTATAACAGCATTCCGTCTGTATGCTCCGACTATCAATCGTATCTTTGAAGGGTTGGAGGGTGTCTATGGAACGGATAAGGAACAGGCCATGATAGACAAGGCTTATCCTGAATGTGAAAGCATTTCAGTTGACTATGCCATCATGGAGAATGCGGAGGAGATATATGTCCAGCCTTCCGATTTCGGATGGAGCGACCTCGGGACATGGGGCTCACTGTGGACTCTCAGCAAGCATGATGTCAACGGTAATGGATGCATTGGAAGCAATATCCGCATGATAGACTCGCACGATTGTATTGTGCATACAACGGAAGAGAAACAGGTTGTAATCCAAGGACTTGATGGTTATATTGTTGCAGAGAAAGATAATACATTGCTTATATGCAAGCTTTCCGAGGAACAGCGTATAAAGAATTTCCACGATTGATACGCTTTACTGTCTTTATTCAAGACAAATGAATATAAGCGAGGCAGGTACTCAAAATCTGAGTGCCTGCCTCGCTGTTTCTGTTCGAGTGGCTTTATTACCGTTTAGGTCGCTTCTTGCAAGCCTACCAGTAATCAGTTTTTGTCTCTGGATTGGCTATCCGAAGAGCAGTTTCAGTGCCTCTTCCACTTTGCGTACTGGATGAATGTTGATATGGAAGCGCTTTATGTTCATTCCTGTTGCATTGTTTTTCGGGATAATGATGTCAGTAAATCCGAGTTTCTCCGCCTCGGCAATTCGTTGCTCTATACGGTTTACGGGGCGCACTTCACCAGACAGGCCTACTTCTCCACACATGCACCATCCTGATTCTACGGGGATGTCAATGTTGCTTGATATGACAGCGGCAAGGATAGAAAGGTCCATGGCCATATCTGTAACACGCAACCCACCTGCAATGTTTATGAAAACGTCCTTTTGTATGAGCTTGAAGCCGACACGTTTTTCAAGGACAGCGAGCAGCATGTTCAGCCTTCGTTGGTCAAAACCTGTGGCAGAACGCTGCGGAGTGCCATAGGCTGCTGTGGACACAAGAGCCTGTGTCTCGACAAGGAACGGACGCACGCCCTCTATCGCTGCTGAGATGGTAAGTCCAGACATACCTTCCCTGTCCTGTGTGAGGAGAAGTTCGGAAGGGTTGCTTACTTGCCTTAAACCCGTCTGCTGCATTTCGTATATGCCAAGTTCGGAAGTTGAACCGAAACGGTTCTTTATAGAGCGTAGGATACGGTACATGTGGTGTTGGTCACCTTCAAACTGTATAACGGTGTCAACTATATGTTCCAGAATCTTTGGACCAGCAATCGAGCCATCTTTCGTGATGTGACCGATGAGGATTATCGGTGTACCGCTTGTCTTTGCATATCTAAGCAGTGCGGCAGCGCATTCGCGTACTTGTGTCAGTGAGCCGGGAGAACTGTCTACATCGTCTGTGGCGATGGTTTGTATGGAGTCGATAATTACAAGTTCTGGATGCGTATCATTCATAATGCTGAGAATATTCTCCAGAGAATTCTCGCAGATAATGTCTATGTTCTCGTTACTTTCATTGCATCCGCCCTTCAGTCTTTCTGCACGCATCTTCAGCTGATGCGCACTTTCCTCTCCACTGACATACAGTATACGGATGTCGTTGAGATTCAGTATGGTCTGCAATGTCAGCGTGGACTTACCGATGCCAGGCTCTCCTCCAAGGAGGACAATACAACCTTTGACCAGGCCGCCTCCAAGTACACGGTTGAACTCGTTGTCGTGCATGTCAAGGCGCGGTTCATCCTTTGTGGTAATCTCACGTAGCTTCTGTGTCCTTGGGGCGTTTCTCTGTCCCATGGCTGTCAGTGTGGCCTTTGCCGATGTGCCGGCTATGCGTATTTCGCGGAATGTGTTCCACTGTCCGCAACTTGGGCATTTGCCGAGCCATTTTGATGATTCCTGTCCGCAGTTGGAGCAGACGTATGCAGTCTTGTCTTTTGCCATTATTCTGTTTTGGAAGGACATAGTCCTGATATCGGGCATTTCTCGCAGTGCGCCTTTCGTGCAGTACATATATATCTGCCATGCAGGAGCAGCCAATGGTGAGCGCGTGACAACATCTCCGATGGGATGATCTTTACCAGTTCGCGCTCCACTTTCTCGGGAGTGTCAGCCTTTTTCGTTACCAGTCCGAGTCTGTGGCTTACACGGAAAACATGTGTGTCGACAGGCATTGCCGCTTGGTTGAATGCCACAGCAAGCATGACGTTTGCAGTCTTCCGTCCTACGCCAGGAAGAGTCTGGAGGGCATCGAAATCTCTTGGCACCTCACCGTCGAAGTCATTGACGAGTTTTCTTGCAAGCTGTACGAGATGTGTTGACTTCGCATTCGGATAACTTACGCTTGATACATATTCAAACACCTCCTCAGCATCAGCTTTTGCCATCTCCTGTGGAGTAGGGAAGTGTCTGAACAGTTCCGGCGTAACCATATTCACTCGCTTGTCAGTGCATTGTGCACTGAGAACGACAGCGCACAGCAACTGAAACACTGAACCGAACTCCAGTTCGGTGGTGATATCCGGCTGCTGTGCGCTGAAATATTCAAGTATGCGCTCTGTGCGCTCCTTTTTCGTCATTATTTCTTCTTATCCTCTTTCTTTGTTGCAGGAGCAGGCTTGTAAGCCTTGTTGAGACCTGCAATGACTTCGTTTGTTACATCGTATGCCTTGTCAGCATAAAGCAGGTTGTCTCCAGACTTTGAGAAGATGATAGAGTATTTCTTTTCCTTGTTGTACTTCTTCAGATAATTGGCAATGGAGTCATGGAGAGCGATGTTGTATTTCTCCTGCTCCTGCTGGAACTCAGCACCGAGACGCTGTTGGAGAGCCTGAAGGTCAGCATTCTGTTTCTGCAGGCCAGCCTGTATAGCCTCAGCCTGCTCGCGAGTGTATGCGTTCTGCTGTATTTTCTGCTGGAAATTGTTCGCGGCAGTCTGGAGAGCCTGTCCTTTCTGCTGGATAGTAGCCTCGATGTTCTGTCCTTTCTTTGTAAGAATCTGTGTATAGTCTTTGCAGAACTGGTATTGTGTCATGATGGAGTCCACCTCGACATAAGCTATCTTTAGTTCTGCAGGTGCATTCTGTGCAGGAGCGGCAGCCTCATCTGCGTTCTTAGACTTGTCACAAGCTGTCAGTGATACAGCGGCGAAGGCAGCTATAGCTGCTGCGCGGAAGATGTTCTTGTTCATTGTTTTTATAAAGTTTTTTTGTTTCTTTTATTTTTGTCTGTGTATTGTTTTGGTGTTTATTTCTGTTTGTGTAGTTTCTTGCTGACACGTGCTGCACGCTCCCTATCTTCCCTGTCCTGGTCCATGACGCAGTGGATACCTCTGTCCTTCATGGCCTGGGAGTCATGGATATGTATAGATGACATTTCTCCGTTTGGCTTCAGCAATACCTTTATTCCGATAAATGCCAAGCCAATAGCAATAATTAACACCGAAAGTAATAGAGTTTCAATCATTTTTCGTATCTTTGCAACGCATTTATGAAATATTCAAGTGCAAAATTAGTAAAAAAAGTTCATATAACCTTATTAAATATCCTAAATAATGACTAAAAATGAATTAAAACCACAAATCGTGTTTGATGAGTTCGCAAAAATCAACAGAATACCGCGTCCGTCAAAGCATGAGGAGAAAATCATAGAGTATCTGAAGCGTGTCGGCGAGGAGCTTGGCCTGCCTACAAAAGTTGATGAAACTGGAAACGTCATCATATCAAAGCCAGCTACTCCAGGTTATGAAGACAAACCGACTGTTATCCTGCAGTCACACATGGACATGGTATGTGAGAGTCTTGCCGGCAAGGAAATCGATTTCGAGAATGACCCGATAGAGACTTTTGTTGACGGTGAATGGCTGAAGGCCGATCGTACCACACTTGGTGCCGATGATGGTATCGGTGTGGCAATGGAACTTGCGCTATTGCGTTCCGATGACATAGAGCATGGTCCTGTGGAGTGTGTCTTCACACGCGATGAGGAGACTGGACTCACTGGTGCTATGGGCATCAAGGAAGGGTTCATGACAGGTGATTACCTTATCAATCTTGACTCGGAGGATGAAGGCCAGTTCTTCATATCATGTGCTGGCGGCATAGGTACGACAGCGGTCTTCAAATACGACAGGGAGGAAATCGGCAGCGAATTCTTCTTTGTAGAGGCAGAGGTGAAAGGTCTGCTTGGAGGTCATTCCGGCGACGATATAAACAAGAAACGCGCCAATTCGATAAAGCTCATGGCCCGTTTCCTGTACAAGGAAATGCAGAAGATGCCGATTCGTCTTGCTGTCTTTGACGGCGGAAAGGCGCACAATGCTATTCCGCGCGACTGCAAGGCCATCTTCGCCGTTCCTGTATCAAAGAAAGAAGAAGTGAAAGTAGATTGGAATGTCTATGCTTCAGAGGTGGCAGACGAGTATCATGCTACGGAGCACGGAATAGAGATGCTTATGGGGTCTACCGAGGCACGTCCTGTCATTGCAGCCGAGGTATCTGACCGTATTATACGTTGCCTGCAAGCCATTGACAACGGTGTCTTTGCAATGTGTCAGGATGAAGAGTTGTCATGGCTTGTAGAGACATCAAGTAATCTTGCAAGTGTGCGTACGCAAGACAGTGAAATGGAGATTGTTACATCCCAGCGTTCTTGTGTCATGACTCAGCGTGACAACATTGCTGCTACAGTAAAGGCTTGCTTCGAACTTGCCGGTGCAGAGGTGGAGCAGGGCGACGGTTATCCGGCTTGGCAGCCACGTGCCAATTCACACCTTGTAGACGTCACTGCGGAGACCTACCGTAAACTGTTCGGCAGAGAGCCGAAGATCCTGGGTATCCATGCAGGTCTTGAATGCGGCCTGTTTGCCGAGCGTTATCCAAACCTTGACATGGTAAGTATGGGTCCTACGCTCCGTGGTGTGCATTCTCCAGACGAGAAACTCCATATCCCATCAGTACAGATGGTATGGGATCATCTGCTTGAAATCCTGAAGAATATCTAAGGCCAATATTGCGGAGATGCGGAAATGCCGTACCTTGTGTGCGGTTTCTGTATCTCCGTTTTTATTGATCAGACAGTTTTGTTAATACATTTCTCATTGCCAGGGTAAATGTATAAGTCTTATTTTTATATTAATTTAGAATAATTGAATAAGCGGAAAATAATATTTTCATTATCACTGCTGCTCTTCTCCTGTCTCGAATCTTTTGCAGTCGGCTATCCCAAGCGCGAGGTGAGGGCTGTGTGGCTTACGACTATAGGTGGACTTGACTGGCCTCATTCTTATTCGCAATCAGAGCGCAGCATGGCAAAACAGCAGGAGGAATTGAGGGGAATCCTTGACAAACTGCAGCGTGCAAACATCAATACCATATTGCTTCAGACACGTATACGTGCTACAAGCCTGTTCGCCACGACGGCAGATTCCGGCAATGAACCTTGGGACGGTTGTCTTTCCGGCTTCCCAGGAAAGTCTCCAGGTTATGATGCGCTTGCCTTTGCTGTAGAAGAATGCCATCGTCGAGGCATGGAGTGCCATGCTTGGGTTGTGGCTATTCCTGTGGGAAAGTGGAATGATACGGGATGTCAGCATCTCCGCAGGACTTTGCCGGGGATAGTATACAGGATAGGGCAGGAAGGATATATGCGTCCTGAGGACTCCCGTACAGCAGTGTATCTGGCACGCTATTGTGCCGATATAGTCCGCAGATATGATGTTGATGGTGTAAGTCTTGATTATATCCGTTATCCGGAGGCGCAGAAAAGGCTTCCTCCTGCCGACGTCGGAAGAGCGAATATAACACGTATAGTGAAGGCTGTGCACGACTCGGTAAAGGCCATAAAGCCATGGGTGAAGCTCAGTTGCTCACCGGTAGGCAAGCATGATGACACCAGACGGTACTGGAGCCGTGGATGGAATGCGCGGAGCCGCGTGTTGCAGGATGCGAAGGAATGGATGCGTCTTGGATACATGGATCAGGAATACCCGATGATGTATTTCCGTGGGGACAATTTCTACCCGTTTGCGGTCGACTGGATAGAAGGCTGTCACGGCAAGGCGATGGTTCCGGGACTGGGTATATACATGCTTCATCCGCGTGAAAACAACTGGAGTCTGGACGATATAACCCGTGAATTGTATGTCCTTCGTCATGAAGGTGCAGGATTTTGCATGTTTCGCTCAAAGTTCTTCACTGATAATGTCAAGGGAATTTATGATTTTGTCAGTCAGAGTTTTTGTCGTTATCCAGCCTTGACGCCTGTCATGTACGGGTACAGGAATGACAGTATCGTAGTGCCGAAAGATCTTGATGTGAGACGTTCCATGGACGGTACGACTATCCGTTGGAGCTCTTGTGGAGACGATATGGTGTATAATGTCTATGTATCAGAAAGTTATCCTGTAGACGTAAGTCGTGCTGAAAACCTGCTGTGCGTCCGCAGAGGCGAGACTTCTATAGTGATAGGTAAGGCAATGGGCCTGTATTTTGCTGTCACGGCAATGGACCGTTATGGCAATGAGAGCAAGCCATGTCAGGAGAAATTTGCAGAGTATCCGAAAGAAATGAAGCCGGGATGGTATTGGGTGACCCATCCTCTTGGTAAATGAACATGGCCTTTGGGCAGATGTCGTTGCGTCTTCCTCGCTTGGATAACCAGTATATGATGCTGATGGCTCTGCGTTTTTGTAAAGCATTGAATTCTACAGTGTTATAGCCGCGTGTCCAAAAGGTCACCTTTCAGGTGGCAAAAGGTCACCCTTTTTCGGGTCAAGTGTCACCTTTTATATGTCAAAAGGTGACACTTGACTTATTGGTTGGTGTCGCCTTGTTTTTTCAGTCATCATGTATGCGTGTTATATACTTTTCCTTTGAAAAGTTTGGATGTTATGGCAAAAATTATTATCTTTGCAGAAAATTTCTACAGAATTATGAAAAAGGCATATCTTATTTTATATATCCTCGTGACAGCTACGCTGTTTCTTACAGGATGTGGCTCGTCCAAAAAAGTTGTCTACTTCCAGAATGCCGACGATGTCAGCCTTGAGGCGTCTCGCATGCTTTACGATGCGAAGATAATGCCGAAAGACCTGTTGTCCATTTCTATTTACACTACAGATCCTGAAGCGTCAGCGCCGTTTAACCTCTTTGTGGCTGCTTCGCAGGGTGCGACACAGTCTTCCGCCAGAAGCAATGAATACCTGGTAGACAATGAGGGAAACATCGAGTTCCCGGTGCTGGGCAAGCTCCATGTCGGGAATATGACAAAGAGCCAGTGCCAGGATATGATTGTCGACAAACTGAAGGCCTATCTTGCCAAAGATGAAAAGCCTATAGTGAAGGTGGGGCTGGCAAGTTACCGTGTCACAGTTCTCGGTGAAGTAGCCGGACCTAAGGTTGTCCCCGTGACAACAGAGAAGATGAGTGTCCTTGAAGCTATAGCGATGGCCGGTGATTTGACCATCTACGGCAAGCGTGATAATGTACTGCTCATAAGGGAAAGCTCCACAGGCGAGAAGACGATGCACAGGCTTGACCTTACGGATGCTAATCTCATCAACTCCCCATATTATTATCTTCAGCAGAATGATGTCGTCTATGTGGAGCCGAACAAGACAAAGGCACGAAACTCAGGCATAAGCACATCCACCACAATCTGGCTTACGGTTGTGTCTTCGCTGACGTCATTGGCATCACTGATAATAAGTATTACAAGATAACAGAAAAAGAGATACGGGAATGCCTGTGTCTCTTTAATTGCATAAAGGTGCTTTCTTCCATGTGAAACGCGCACCGCAATAAGATAAACGAACACAAACAACAACAAAACAGAACATCATGTGTGGTATTGTAGGTTATATAGGTAAGCGTCAGGCTTACCCTATTCTCATAAAGGGGCTCAAAAGACTTGAGTATCGTGGTTATGACAGTGCTGGTGTTGCACTGATTAATGAAAACGGAGAACTCGGTGTGTATAAGGCGAAAGGCAAGGTCTCCGGCCTGGAGGCTGTGGCGGAAAAAGGTGACACTACAGGCGGTATTGGCATAGCCCACACACGCTGGGCTACACACGGTGTGCCGAGCGAGGCTAATGCCCACCCACATGTCTCACAGTCCGGCCATCTCACACTTGTACATAATGGTATCATAGAGAATTATGCAACCCTGCGCGAGCAGCTTATAGAGCGTGGCTACCAGTTCAAAAGCGAGACGGATACCGAAGTCCTTGTGCAGCTGATAGACTACATCATGACGACGAATGACGTTAATCTTGCAACTGCTGTACGTGGCGCATTGAACCAGGTGTTTGGAGCATATGCCATAGCAGTCATTGATAGCCGTCATCCAGAACAGTTGGTGGCAGCAAGAAAGTCATCTCCTCTGGCAGTAGGAGTAGTTGAAGACAATTCAGAGTTCTTCCTTGCGTCAGACGCTTCTCCTATAGCAGAGTATACAATGCAGATTGTATATCTTAATGACGAGGAGATGGCGATAATGGAGTGTGGCAAGCCACTGCAGGTCTTCAAACTTAACGGAGAGGCTACTGATGCTGTGGTCAAGGAAGTTGACGTGGATCTGTCCATGCTTGATCATGAAGGTTTCCCGCATTTCATGTTAAAGGAAATATTCGACCAGCCTAATGTCCTCAAGGACTGTATGCGTGGCAGGCTCATAGAATCACCTTATTCCAATCAGCCGGAGGTTCTCCTTTCTGCTGTGAAAAATCATCGTCGTGAACTTTTGCAGGCGAAGCGTATTGTTATTGTATCATGTGGTACATCATGGCATGCTGGACTGATAGGCAAGCAATTGATAGAGCATTTCTGCCGTGTCCCTGTAGAGGTAGCATATGCTTCAGAGTTCCGGTATTCGGATCCTGTAATAGAGCCTAACGATGTGGTGATGGCCATATCGCAGTCAGGAGAGACTGCCGATACATTAGCAGCCATCAGACAGGCGAAGGAGAAAGGAGCTCTTATCTTCGGCATAGTAAACAGTGTCGGTTCAAGTATAGCGCGTGAGTCTGACACTGGTACATATATCCATGTCGGACCAGAAATCGGCGTAGCGTCTACGAAAGCGTTTACAGGTCAGCTTGTGGTACTTACGATGATAGCACTTGCTCTTGGAATGGCAAAAGGCACTGTTCAGCAGGAAGAATATGAGGAGACAATCAACGAACTTGTTGCAATACCTGAAAAGATAGAGAAGATTCTCGAGCAGAATGCCAAGATACAGGCTTTGTCACAGAAATTCACTTATGCTCATAATTTCCTGTATTTGGGGCGCGCATGGAATTATCCGGTGGCTCTTGAGGGTGCCTTGAAGCTCAAGGAGATTTCTTATATCCATGCAGAGGGTTATCCTGCTGCGGAAATGAAGCATGGACCAATTGCCTTGATAGATGCAGAGATGCCTGTCGTATTCATAGCGACACATCATACTCTATATCAGAAAAACATTTCCAACATGCAGGAGGTGATATCCCGTCAGGGACATATCATTGCTATAGTTACGGAAGGCGATGAGGAGATAAAGAAGATGGTTGATGAAGTTATCGAGATACCATCTACACTGGCATGTCTTGCCCCTCTGCTGAGTGTAATCCCGTTGCAGTTGCTGTCATATCATGTTGCCGTTGCGAAGGGACTGGATGTCGACCAGCCACGTAACCTTGCAAAGTCGGTTACAGTAGAGTAACAATGCTTTGGAATCAAGATGGCTTGGTGTGAATGTTATGCAGTAAGGAATCACATATATTCTCAATCCATGACATTCTGATTCCGTTGGTGAGATAAAAAGATTTTCTTTTATACGTATAGATAGTAAATGAAAGATGTAACACTCGTCCTTCAGGACGGCACGAAGTTTCACGGCAAATCATTTGGTTATGAGAAGCCTGTTGCCGGTGAGGTTGTTTTCAATACAGCGATGATGGGATATCCGGAGTCTCTTACCGATCCGTCGTATGCAGGTCAGATGATGGTTCTTACATATCCATTGGTAGGAAATTACGGTGTCCCTGCTTTCTCCTTTGAGGATAATGGTATCCCTGTATTTATGGAGAGCGACAAGATTTATGCTGTGGCTCTGATTGTATCGGACTACAGTGAAAAATACTGTCATTGGAATGCCAAGGAAAGTCTTGCCGACTGGCTTAAACGTGAGAAAGTGCCAGGAATAACAGGCATTGATACGCGAGAACTGACAAAGGTCTTGCGCGAACAGGGTGTGATGATGGGTAAGCTCGTCTTTGATGACATCCCAGATGACCTTCCGGAAACTGAGTATGAAGAGGTGAATTTTGTGGATAAGGTTTCCTGTAAGGAAATAATCCATTATCCAGCGGCGAATGTTGAGAATTCTGATGAGGCAAAGACCGTTGTCCTTGTCGATTGTGGCGTGAAGGCAAATATAATAAGGTGTCTTATAAACCGTGGCGTGAATGTCGTAAGAGTGCCTTGGAATCATGATTTCACGGATATGGAGTTTGACGGTCTTTTCCTTGCCAATGGTCCAGGTAATCCTGATATGTGCTCTGATGCTGTGGAGAATATACGGAAATTCATGAGCCTTGAAAGCTGTAAGGCAGATAGTGATGTCCGTCCGATTATGGGCATCTGTATGGGCAATCAACTGCTGTCAAAGGCTGCTGGAGCAACGATATACAAGTTGAAATACGGTCATCGCTCGCACAACCAGCCTGTGCGTATGGCCGGCACCGAGACTTGTTTCGTTACTTCACAGAATCATGGATATGCCGTTGACTCCAAGACACTTGGTGCTGATTGGGAACCACTTTTCATCAATATGAACGATGGCTCCAACGAGGGAATCAGACACAAGAAGTATCCTTGGTTCTCTGCCCAGTTCCATCCTGAGGCATGCTCTGGTCCTGTAGATACGGAGTTCATGTTTGATAAGTTTGTTGAACTGCTTTGTAGAAAGTGATATCACCCTGTTATAAAAGATATTGACACCTGATAATTCATTATTTGGAAAATGGTTGATAAAGATATAAAGAAGGTATTGCTCCTTGGTTCTGGAGCTCTGAAGATTGGTGAGGCAGGCGAGTTTGACTATTCAGGTTCGCAGGCCCTGAAAGCTCTTCGTGAAGAAGGCGTGAAGACTGTGCTTATCAATCCTAACATCGCCACGGTACAGACATCTGAAGGTGTTGCAGACCAGATATATTTCCTTCCTGTGCAGCCGTATTTTGTGGAGCGTGTGATAGAGAAGGAACGGCCTGATGGAATCCTTCTTGCTTTTGGTGGTCAGACAGCCCTCAACTGCGGTGTGGAACTGTACAAGAGCGGTGTCCTCGAAAAGTATAATGTCCGTGTGTTGGGCACTCCTGTGCAGGCCATCATTGATACGGAAGACCGTGAGTTGTTCGTAAAGAAACTTGACGAAATCAATGTCAAGACTATTAAGTCGCAGGCCTGTGACAACATAGAAGATGCGCGCAAGGCTGCTGCCGAATTGGGGTATCCTGTCATTATCCGTGCGGCTTACGCCCTTGGAGGTTTGGGCTCCGGCTTCTGTGACAATGAGGAAGAACTCAATACCCTTGCGGAAAAAGCATTTTCTTTCTCTCCACAGGTTCTTGTGGAGAAGTCTTTGAAGGGATGGAAGGAAATAGAATATGAGGTAGTGCGTGACCGATACAATAACTGTATTACGGTCTGCAATATGGAGAACTTTGACCCGTTGGGAATCCATACTGGAGAATCCATCGTCATCGCTCCATCGCAGACTTTGACAAACTCGGAGTATCATAAGTTACGCGCTCTCGCCATAAAGATTATCCGTCATATCGGTATTGTCGGCGAGTGTAATGTGCAGTATGCTTTTGACCCGCAGTCAGAGGATTACCGTGTCATAGAGGTTAATGCACGTCTTTCGCGTTCCTCCGCTCTTGCCTCAAAGGCAACAGGTTATCCTCTTGCTTTCGTTGCTGCCAAACTCGGAATGGGATATGGCTTGTTTGAACTCAAGAACTCTGTTACGAAGACTACATCGGCATTCTTCGAGCCGGCTCTTGATTATGTCGTTTGTAAGATTCCACGCTGGGACCTTTCCAAGTTCCGTGGGGTTGACAAGGAACTCGGTTCGTCGATGAAGTCTGTCGGAGAAGTGATGGCCATAGGTCGTAATTTTGAGGAGGCTATACAGAAAGGCTTGCGCATGATAGGCCAGTCGATGCATGGCTTTGTGGAAAACAAGGAACTTGAGGTCGCTGATGTCGAGACTGCGCTGAAAGAGCCGACAGACAAGCGTATATTCGTCATAGCAAAGGCTATGCAACGCAAAATATATACTGTAGAGCAGATTCATGAGATTACAAAGATTGACAAGTGGTTTCTTGAGAAGCTTCAGCATATTGTGGATATTGACACACAGTTGCGTCATTGCACATCGGTCAATGTCCTTGACAAGGAACTATTGCGTACTGCAAAGATATATGGCTTTACCGATTTCCAGATAGCACGTGCTGTAGGACTTGACAAGGAAATGGGCAATATGCACAAGGCTCTCCTTGTCGTGCGTTCCCTGCGTAAGTCATATAATATCCTGCCTGTCGTAAAGCAGATAGACACTCTTGCCGCAGAATATCCTGCACACACCAACTATCTGTATATGACATATTCCGGTACAGGAAGTACTGAGAAACCAGCCCATGACATACAGTTTGAGAAAGATAATAAGACTGTAATTGTTCTTGGCTCAGGAGCTTATCGTATAGGTTCTTCTGTAGAGTTTGACTGGTGTGGCGTGCAGGCTCTCAATACTATCCGTAAAAGTGGATATCGTTCGGTGATGATTAATTATAATCCGGAGACCGTATCTACAGACTATGATATGTGTGACCGTCTTTATTTTGATGAGTTGACATTCGAGCGTGTGATGGATATCATCGAACTTGAGTCGCCTCATGGAGTCGTTGTCTCTACTGGTGGCCAAATACCGAATAATCTTGCGATGAAGCTCGATAAAGAGAATGTTCCTATTCTCGGTACATCGGCAAAGGACATAGATAACTGCGAGGACCGTGCCCAGTTCTCTTCCATGCTTACACGGATAGGAGTTGACCAGCCGGAGTGGTCTGCATTGACAAGCATGGATGACATCAACGTCTTTATAGACAGAGTCGGTTTCCCTGTCCTTGTCCGCCCATCCTATGTGCTCTCGGGAGCGGCTATGAATGTCTGCTCAAACCGTGAAGAACTTGAGCGTTTTCTGCAGCTTGCCGCAAATGTGTCTACGGAACATCCTGTAGTGGTATCCAAGTTCATAGAACATGCTAAGGAGATAGACTTTGACGGTGTGGCAAAGGATGGTGAGATAATAGCATACGCCATCTCGGAGCATGTGGAGTTTGCCGGCGTGCATTCTGGTGATGCGACATTGCAGTTCCCCCCTCAGAAACTTTATGTAGAGACAGTGCGCCGCATCAAGCGTATTACCAAGCAGATAGCGCGTGAGTTGCATATTTCTGGTCCATTTAACTGCCAGTATATGGCAAAGGACAATGACATCCTTGTCATAGAGACTAACCTTCGTGCCAGCCGTTCGTTCCCGTTTGTATCAAAGGTGCTGAAACTGAACTTCATAGATCTTGCTACAAAAATAATGCTCAATGTGCCATTTGAGAAACCATCCAAGACACTTTTTGACCTTGATTATGTAGGCATAAAGTCAAGCCAGTTCTCTTTCAACCGTCTGCAAGGATCAGACCCTGTATTGGGTGTGGACATGGCTTCAACAGGAGAGGTCGGATGTATAGGTGATGATACATCCTGCGCACTATTGAAAGCAATGCTTTCCGTTGGTCATCGCATTCCGCAGAAGACGGTTCTTCTCTCTACCGGTGCCACGAAGCAGAAGGCAGAGATGCTTGATGCCGCGCATGAACTGATAGAACACGGTTATGTGCTTTATGCCACAGGTGGAACACATAGGTTCTTGAGTGAGAACGGGGTTGAGAATATCGAAGTATTCTGGCCTTCCGATGAAGGAAAATATCCTCAGGCTCTTGAGATGCTTCATGAGAAGAAGATAGATATGGTTGTCAATATCCCAAAGAACCATACGGCGCGTGAACTTGACAATGGCTATAAGATTCGTCGTGCGGCAATAGACTTGAATATTCCGCTTATCACGAATTCACGGCTTGCAAGTGCATTCATACATGCATTCTGCACAATGCCGATAGAAGATATCGCTATAAAATCCTGGTCTGAATATAAGTAATGGCAATAGTTTCTCCTTCGTTGCTTGCAGCGGATTTTCTCCATTTGGAGAAAGATATAGAGATGATAAACCGCAGTGAAGCGGACTGGCTTCATTTGGATATCATGGATGGTATGTTTGTTCCTAATATATCATTCGGCTTCAGTGTGCTTGATGCGGTAGTCAAGGTTCTCAAGAAACCTATGGATGTGCATTATATGACCATGCATCCTGAGGACTATATTGAAAGGACAGCACGTCTTGGAGCTATGTCCATGAATTTTCATGTCGAGGCATGTGGCGAGAATACGCCAGATGTTATTCGCCGTATCCATTATGCTGGGATGAAGGCCGCTGTGACAATCAGCCCGGATACTCCTGTAGAGGCTGTACGTCCATATATAGCTGATGTGGAGATGGTTCTTGTGATGAGTGTCTATCCTGGTTTTGGCGGTCAGAAATTCATTGAGGCAACTATAGAACGCGTCCGTGCTTTAAGGCGTATGATTGCAGAGTGTGGCAGCAAGGCACTTGTAGAGGTAGATGGAGGTGTCGACGCTTCGACCGCTCCACGCCTTGTTGATGCTGGCTGTGATGCCCTTGTCTCCGGTTCATATATCTTCAGGGCACAGGATCCTCTTGAAACAATAGAATCACTAAAACGACTAACTTAATAAATCTTTTAATACTATGAATCTAAAGGTTCGTTTGACAATTATGAACTTCCTGGAGTTTGCTGTCTGGGGAGCATATCTTACAAGTATGGGCACATATCTGGCTAATGCTGGTTTTGGTTCAATCATAGGATGGTTCTATTCTATTCAGGGAATCGTGAGCATTTTCATGCCAGGTATAATGGGTGTTGTCGCTGACCGTTGGGTACAGGCTCAGCGTCTTCTCTCTATCTGTCATCTTGTTGCTGGAGCCTTCATGGCTGCTACTGGCATATACGGACTGAATGAGGGGTGTGACATCAGCATACTCTTCACATTATATTCAGTTAGTGTAGCTTTCTTTATGCCGACATTGGCGCTGTCTAACTCCGTAGCATTCAATGCCTTGGTCAATGCTGGTATGGATACAGTCAAGGATTTCCCTTCAATCCGTGTCTTCGGAACAATCGGTTTCATCTGTACGATGTGGCTTGTCGATATCTGCGGTTTTCAGCCTACAAGCCAGCAGTTTGTTGTCTCTGGTGCATTGAGTCTTGCCCTCGCAGCATATTCTCTTACCCTTCCAGCCGTACCTACAAAGGTTGTGGACGGAACAAGTGCAGATTCTGAGACACTCGTGCAGAAGCTTGGCCTTGATGCTATACAGCTTTTCAAGAAAAAGGAAATGGCGATATTCTTTATATTTTCCATGTTCCTCGGAGTCAGTCTTCAGATAACAAACGGATATGCCAATCCTTATATTACATCATTCCAAGGCATAGCGGAGTTTGCTGACACGTTCGGAGCACAGCATGCCAATATACTTATATCCCTTTCCCAGATAAGCGAGACTTGCTGCATCTTGTTTATACCGTTCTTCCTGAAGCGTTTTGGCATAAAGAATGTCATGATGATAGCCATGGGAGCATGGGTTCTTCGTTTCGGTCTCTTTGGTACAGGTGACCCGGGCATGGGTGTTTGGATGTTCATACTCAGCTGTATCGTATATGGTGTAGCGTTTGATTTCTTCAACATTTCCGGTGCATTGTTCGTGGACAAGAGCACCAATTCCGAGATTCGCTCCTCTGCACAGGGACTGTTCATGATTATGACAAACGGTCTTGGCGCTACTATCGGTACGCTTTCGGCACAGACGATTGTCAATGAATTCGTATTTAGTCAGCCAGAAAATGTACAACTGGACGGTTGGCGCACATGTTGGTTTATCTTTGCAGGCTATGCTTTTGTCGTGCTTGTGCTGTTTGCCATAATCTTCCATCCGAAGCATCATGAATCAGCAGGTGCATACAAGGCATGAATGTGAGAATAAAGGGTTCTGTATACATTGTCTTATGGTATATTGATTAACAGAAACATTTGTTTATGCAGGATAAAGTAGAATTGAAAGTACATAGTGTCTCTGAGATTGTCGGAAATTCAGAGGTTGGTGTCGTTGTGTTAATGGACAAGGAAGAGGTTATGCAGATAGCCATTGTCTGTGACAGGGCGATGAAGGAGATGCTGCATATGCATATATCCAAACAGAAGGTATGCAATACGATGCTGGCTGATGTCCTTGCCAATATCCTCCTCAATCAGGTAGGCTATAAGTGCGAACTTATAATAAACGATATTGTCGATGGCGTATATAAGGCGATGATTGTCAATGCCGAGACCTATCAACCTGTGTCTCTTCGTGCGTCAGATGCAATACTCATGCACATCATTACCAAGACACCTATATATGCCACCATGCAATTGATGAAACGGCAGGCAGTCCCTGTCACAGCCGGTAGCATATCCATGGCTCTCCCTTACAATGCCTTGTCGGACAAGATGTTGCAGGATGCCATGAAAAGTGCCGTGGAACAGGAAAAGTACGAGATGGCCTCTGCCATCCGTGATGAACTCAAGAAGAGGGGCAAGCTATAGACCTGCCCCTCTGTTCTCTGTGGTATTATAGAGTAATGCTAATATAGAACTGCATTCTTATGAAAGAGATTCGATTTTTTTATGCTCCTGAAGCAAAGGAGACGGAGGAACTTCCCAAGGAGGAGGCGACACATGCCATCCGTGTCCTGCGTCTGCAGCCTGGCGATGAGATATTCCTGATGGACGGTAAAGGTGTCTTTTACCGTGCAGAGATTACTGTTGTCACAAATAAGAAATGCCTGTATCGCATCATGGAGTCAATGCGTCAAGAACCTATATGGCGTGGGCATATACATCTTGCCATTGCTCCTACAAAGATGATGGATAGGATAGAGTGGATGGTGGAGAAGGCTGTCGAGATAGGTTTTGACGAGATTTCTTTCTTGAAATGCCGCTTCTCCGAACGTACAAGGATACGTACCGACAGGGTAGAGAAGATAGTCGTATCAGCAGTGAAACAGAGCCATAAGGCCTGGATGCCAGCGGTGAATGATATGCAGGATTTCAAGCATTTCATAAGTCAGCCACATGTTGGGCGTAAATTCATCTGTCATTGTTACGAGGAAATCTATAAGGACGACTTTTTCAGTCTGATAACTTCTCAGATAAACAATGGCGTTTCTGAGAATGATGACATTATCGTGCTTGTAGGTCCGGAAGGTGACTTCAGTATCGAAGAGGTCCGGATGGCCATTGATAATGGGTATCAGTCTGTAACTCTTGGCAAGAGCCGCCTGCGCACTGAAACCGCAGGCTTGCAGGCCGTAGCAATGTCCAACCTTGCGAGGAGAATCTTGTAAATGAAGGATACAACAATGAGAAATGATGCAGTCCATACAAGTAGATACATCTTGCTGACAATATGCTGTGCCGTATGCATCGTGTTCCTGTGCTCTTGCGGTAGCGACTATCGTAGTGCCATACCTTATGGCTGTAAGGCTATGATGCGTGTAGACGTGACAGATGAAACCGTAGGTAAGAAATTGTCTGCACTGGAAGACATGTTGAAGATTGACACTCCCGAGGAGTCTGGAATAGATTTAGGAGAGAGCATATATTTTTTTGAGTCCGTAGACGGCAATCTCGGATTGTGTGCTAAAGTCAGCGATGAAGACCGTCTCTGTGATATCCTTTTGAAGAACAAGGCAGAGCAGGGTCCTAAGCGTCAGGGATGTCAGTTCTTTGTGCTCAACGGAAATATCGTTGTCGGCTGTACATCGTCTTCCGTGCTGGCTATGGGACCGGTAATGCCTGTTGCACAGGGAGAGATGTACAACCGCATGACACGTTTCCTTCTTCAGGACGAGGAGAAATCCATGATTGTGTCACCCATGATGAATAAGCTTGAAAGTATGGATGGCGGAATGGCCATTGCGGCACAGGCAGACGCTTTACCGGAGAAGTTTGCCGGAATCTTCGCTTTTGGTTTGCCGAAAGGTACGGAGTTGTCACAGTGTATCGTAGCCGCCAATGTCCGTTTCTCCGAGGATATGCTTCTCATTGACGCAGAACCGATGTCGTTCAACGCCAATGTAGATAAGGCGCTGAAGGCCTCGTATGATATTTTCCGTCCTGTCACTCAGAAATATCTTCATGCAATGGAAACCACGAGTTTTGTGGGGCTGTTCGCCAATATTGAAGGCAACAAATTCCTGCCATTGTTGCAAAGGTCCGAGAGTTTGCAGACGCTTCTTATGGGCATTAATCAGACAATAGATTTCAATGCCGTCATGAAGAGTATAGATGGTGATATATTCCTTACCGTCCCGACATACGGTGCGGAACGTATGGATATCGCTATGGCGGCACAACTCCGTGACAGGAATTTCCTCGATGATATAGGATATTGGAAAGAGTCCGTTCCTGCCGGAGCACGCATTACAGACTGGCGGAAGGATGCCTATTGTTATTCCGATGACACCATGACATTCTGTTTCGGTGTTACGCAAGAGGAGAAGTCTCAGTTTTACTCCGGCACATCCTCCGCTCTTGCCGAGCATTCCATACAGAGAGCGGGACACCCTCTGCCCGAATATGTCATGAAGAGCGTGGCCGGTAAGCGACTCGCCTTAGTGGTGAACATTCCGTCAGTAATTGCTGGAGAGGATGCTGTTGCCATGGCAAAGTTCTTTGGTATGGGGAATGTCCGTACCATAGTCTATACAGTCAAGTAACGTAAAGGATATGAACAAGATAACATTCGACAATGTGGTGCCGCAGGTATTCATGCATGCAGAAGACCTTTACTCTGATGTCTGGTCTGGTTTCGTGGAATTTGAGAAAGGGAAACTCTATCTTGTTGAGGCTGAGAGCGGTAAGGGCAAGAGCACATTCTGCAGTTACATCCTCGGCTACCGTCATGACTACTCTGGTACAATCTGTTTTGACGACAGAGACATCAGAGACTATAGTGTCGGCGATTGGGTAGGAGTGAGGCAGCGCAGCATATCGCATCTGTTCCAGGAACTTAGGCTCTTCCCTGAGTTGACGGCCATGGAAAACGTGCAGATAAAGAGGAATCTGACAGCAGTTCCCCATGTTTCCGAGGAGCAGATAAAGACTTGGTTTGACTTTCTCGGCATAGGTGACAAACTTGATGTAAAGATAGGCAGAATGTCTTTCGGACAGCAGCAGCGCGTAGCCATGCTTCGTGCCCTTGTACAGCCGTGTGATTTCCTCCTTGTCGACGAACCGATATCCCATCTTGCCGACAATAATTCGAGGATTATGGGCGAGATAATGATGGAAGAGGCGCGCCGTCAGGGTGCCGCTGTCATTGTTACTTCGATAGGGAAGCACATGGATTTGCCATATGATGCTGTGGTGAAATTATAGAAATGCCAGATGGCGTTTGCATTTTGTACATCAAGAGGAGTATCCATTTTTTTGAGTTCAGAAATATAATTTCTTCAATAGTATATGCCTCAATTCCCAATAATGTAAAGTTCTTTGTATTAAAGTGTGACACTTCATAATGCGAAGTGTCACACTTTATAATATGAAAGGTTACATTTTAAAGACTCAAAGGTGACCTTTGCAATGTGGTGAAAACCAGTGCTTTTAGTAAATAGTATGTCATTGGGTTGTATACATGATGATATTTGGTGCATCTTTTCGGAATTATAGCAAAAAAAGAAATCCGCATACATCCTGTATATAACTTTGGATGTATGCGGATTTTAAGTATCTCTACAGACAAGTCTGAGGAGATTTCTCCTTAGAGAATTGTTGTTACAAGGAGAGGATTAAGCCTCTGTTGTCTCTGCGGTCTCCTCTGCAGTAGCAGCTGCTTCAGCTTCAGCCTTTGCGGCAGCAGCGGCAGCCTTTTTCTCAGCTACAGCCTTTGCTTTTGCATCGTTCTGAGCTTTCTCAGCAGCAAGCTGTGTAGCCTTTGCGTCGTCCTTAGCCTTTGCAACGGCTGCCTTTGCAGCGTCAACCCCGTTTGCCTTAGCCTGCTTCCAAGCATCGAACTTCTGCTGTACGGCAGACTCGTCAAATGCTCCCTTCTTTACGCCACCCTTGAGATGCTTCATGAGGTAAACACCCTCTTTGCTGAGGATGTTGCGTACTGTGTCTGTCGGCTGTGCACCACACTCTACCCAGTAAAGGGCACGCTCGAAATTGATGTCAATAGTTGCTGGGTCTGTGTTTGGGTTGTAAGTTCCGATTTTCTCTATGAAGCGACCGTCACGTGGAGCACGTGAATCTGCGATTACAACACTGTAGAATGCGTAGTTCTTACGGCCACCACGCTGGAGGCGAATTTTTGTTGCCATAGTTTTAAATAATTGTTTTATGCGGCACACGTACCGCGGTTAATAATTAGATAACATGTTCCCATCACGTGGGAGCGGATGCAAAGTTACTCATTTTTAATCAATTAACACATCATACAATGCGTATAAAACGTAATATTTAACGTTTTTTATTAATTTATGAGTAGAAATTGAAATAAATATATGCCAGACCGGCAATGATAATGATGGTTATGGCAGAGCGTATAAGGCATCCTACGCATCTTTTCACAAGCCATACACCGATGATGAAGGCTATGATGCACAGGATATAGTATGTCAGATTCTCCATGATATTTGTTTGTTTCCTTTTGCTTGTTATGGGAATATTACCGTCATTTGAAGTATAGTGTTCTATCCGTGCCTATTTGAAGAGCCTACGGAAAGTAGATGGTATCGGAGTGCTGAACTCCATAGGTTCTCTTGTCACAGGGTGATAGAAGCACAGTATGTAAGCGTGTAGGCATAGGCGATGCAGAGGATTGTCCCCATTTCCGTACTTGACATCACCGCATACGGGATGTCCAAGGTCTGCCGTATGTACACGAATCTGATTCTTGCGTCCTGTCTCCAGTTTGTATTCTACAAGGGAGTGTTCTGTGGTACGTGCCAGTGTATGGTAATGCGTAACAGCATATTTCCCTCCATTGTCCACAGGTGAACTGTAGGTTACATATGCCTTGTTGTCTTTCAGCCAGTTTGCCACGGTGCCTTGGTCTTCTTCCATTTCACCTGAGACAACTGCGACATATCTGCGATCGAATACTATATCGTGCCAGTTATGTTCAAGTATCTGTTCTGTCTCCATGTCCTTGGCATATACCATTAGTCCGCTTGTATCACGGTCAAGGCGGTGTACTGTGTGGGCACGGCATTTCTGCCGTGTCTTCTGGAAATATTCATCAAGGACTGTCTTGACGTTGAGTGTCGTGTGTGCTCCCGCCATGGAAAGGATTCCCGGCATTTTCTCCACGACAATTAGATAGCGGTCTTCGTATACGATCTTGACC